>JAAYCJ010000251.1 GCA_012729815.1 Phycisphaerae bacterium
CCCGAAAAATCATGGCGCCTGGCGGCCATCGCACCTACGGTGACCGCGATTCGGCCCGCCTCCGTCCCGACCCCGCCCCCCATCCCCTCAAAACCACCTCATCCGCTGAACTGGTGAGAAATGCGGGATAGCCGGTCTCCGCCACCCAGATGAACCGCGACGGCTCGGCGATCTGACTCACGGTCAGCCGCGACACGTTCCCGTCCCAGCAATCCGTCGAGAGCCGTCCCATGCACACGCCCGCGTTCATCCCGTAGTGGACGGTGTAGGCGTACGGCGCCGACGGGCAGTTCCAGTTGACCGACGCCTCCCACCACGTATCCGCGCGGTTAAAACCCGGCAGATACGGGTGCAGGTAGACCCGCAGCGATTCGCCGTACAAGGCGAACGGCAACTGGCCCGTCCCCTCGGTAAGGTACAGGGCGCTGGCCGTGCCGATCGCCTTCAACTGACCGGCGCAGAGGACCTGCCGCGACTGCTCGCGGGCCGCTGTCAATGCCGGCAGCAGGATCGCCACCAGCACCGCGATGATCGCCACCACGACCAGAAGCTCGATCAGTGTGAATCCGGCCTTCGACTTCATGACCGCTATTCCTTGACCAGACGCATCACGCGATAGCCCAGCGGCCCCACAGCCGTACGGGTCTGCCAGATCCCGTTTTCCACGCCGCCTTCCACCGGCCGCCGCGGATCAACCACGTCCTGGGCCCGCCAAACGCCCTCGCCGACCGGGACCTCGATCAACCCCTCACCGCCTCCACCCTGATTCAGGGCGAACACGAATTTCTCGCGATCGGACTTCACGCGGACCACCAGATCCACCGCCGGCAGCCCAGCCCCGAGCTCGTGCCCGTCGGCGTCCGCGGCCTCAAGCGTCGTCCACCGGCCGGCGAACGGAATCTCCGCCAACTCGATCATCTGCTTGCTCCAGGCGGCCAGATTGCCCGTCACGTGCGGATCGGTCGTCCAGGTATCCGGGCAGATCCCGTAAACGATCAGCCGGCCCTGGCCCCACGGCCGCTGCCACCCGATGACCTGGCCGGCGGCGTCGCGGATGGGCTCCGCCTGCGCCACCACGCCGAAATCCACGCCGCGGAACAGCTTGGCCTCGTTGAGCGTCTCGTCCCGCTTCTCTTCGGGAGTGCCCGCGGTATCGGTGGCCGATCGGCCGGGCTCTTCGGGAAGGGCGATGCCTTCATCAAAGACGTAGCGGCCGAACTCCTCGCGATACTCCGGCGCCGTCCAGGCCAGTTCCGCCCACGCCGGTCCGCCGAGGTTCTCATACTTCCGCAGCCACGGGTCGCGCTGGCCCGATACGCCCGCCAGCACCACCGTGCCGCCCGCCTTGGCGAACCCGGCGATCCGACCGGCCGCTTCCTGGCTGAGCACCGGCGAGAGCGGAACGACGAGGGTCTTGTATTCGCCCGGCTGCTCCGGAAGCGTTGCGTCGTCGACGAAGTCCGCCGCGACTCCCGCCATCCGCAACAGGTAGCACACCGTATAGGACGCCCGTTCCGACAACGCGCCCCACGGCGCGGACCGCGTGGTCAGCGTCGCGTACTCGCCGGTGTCGTTCGAGGCGTAGTACGCCACGTCGGTCGGGAAACGCTTGATCGATCGGCCGTCGAAACTCTCGTGGTATCGGCGAATCTCCCGGAGCGTTCGCGCGTACGACTCGTAGGCCGGCAGATGCGCTCCGTCCGCGTCGATCATGTACCAGCACGCCCGCTCGAACGGGTCGTCGGTCTCCTTGAAACGCCGTTTCTCCCATTCGAGAATGTCGTTGGGCGTGCCCCGGTCCGAGAACGGATACCACGAGAAGATCAGCGTCAAATCCATCCCGTGCGCCACCAGCCCCCAGTTCTGCAAACCCGCCGACTCAGCCGGCCAGTACGGCTGATGATAGACCTCGATGCCCCAGAACGGCTTGCTCTGCTCGTCGGCCACCGACTCAGCCATCTCGATGCTGGCCATGCACTCGTGCGGCACGCCGAACGAATTCTGATACCCGGAGGTGTAGCGGACGTTGATCATCGCCGCGTCCATCGCCCGCACGAACGGCATGAAGAAGTACTTGTAGAAGTTCGCGATCGGCAGGTCCGTGCCGTAGAGCGTCCGCGGATCCACCTCCTTCGCCGCGTCGCGGAAGGTCTTGTAGCCTTCGACGCCGGTCTCCGTCCGCCAGCGCATCCAGTCCATCGTCTTGCCCGGCAGACGATCAAGTTCCGCCACCGCCTCCTTCGGCCACGAGGCGCCCCAATGCAGCATGCCCCAGCCGCCGGGAACCTGATTGTCCTTCTCAGCCAGAAGCTTCTGGTAGAACTTCGCTGAGATCACCTGATCCACCTGGCTCCAGTCGCCGTAGTCGGTGCCCCAGCGGTCATTGAGCGTCGCCAGGTCGCCGTGCCGTTGCTTACACCAGTTGCGGAAGTGCTCATCCGCCGCCGCCGTCGGACACGGACAGCCGTTGAAACTCCAGTACATCTCGTTGGCCAACTGCACGCCGACCACCAGCGGGTTCGACCCCTGCTCGCGGCCGAACTTCCCGCCGTTCTCCTTGACCCACTCCACGCCGCGCGGGTCGTGAATGTCCACGAACTCCGGCGCCAGCGGGTTCACGAAATCGTGCCCCGGCGCGATGCCCTGGTAGTGATGCTGGTTGTACATGCCCATACCGCCCGCCGCCGCGTGCATGAACGTCTCGTCATCGCTGGCGCACATTCGCCCGCACACCATGCCCAGGTTGCGGTAGAACACGTGGTGCTCGATGTAGGAGCAGTCGTGCTTCGCCCCGCCCTTGCGGATCGTCGTGTTGCCGATCCCGAATATCTTCATCGGGTCGAGTTGCGGCGTCAGGCTGAAGCGTCCGACGCTGCGCGATCGCAGCATGTTGGTGATACCGTAGGCGGTGAAGGCGTACGGGTCGAAATCCCATCGGCCGTCCACGATCACGTCGCCGCCGTCCGCCAATCGCGCGAACAGGACATAGCCGTCCGGGCGAAGCGACTCGGTCGAAAAAGCCAACTGCCGCGACTGACCCGGCGGAAGTTCGGAAAGGTCGAACTCGCCGATCGCCTGCAGGTCCGGAATGCTCCACGGCCCAAAATGCAGCGTCACGACGCCACCCAACGGCTCGCGTGAATCGTTGTACACCGTGATCGTCCGCTCGCTCGACCCGGTGGTCAGCCACATGGGCAGCCGGCCGGCTTCGACCCCGTCGAATGCGATCCGCAGAAATTCCTGCGGCCGCACGTTGAACGCGGTCGGTTCGCCGCCGATCTCCAGTTGCAGGTCGTCGATCAGCACCGTGCCTTCCTCGACCGCGATGTGCACGAACGGCTGAAGCATCGACGGGCACTCCTGGGTCAGGCTCACCCGCGTCCACTCGCCCGCCTCGGCCGGCAGGTCCACGCTCGAACGGACCTGCGTCCTGCCTTCCTTGGCCTCCCGCACACCGCCGACGAAATCCAGCACCAGCGACGCCTTCGCCCCGGTGGTCTTGACGTACCCGCTGAGCGTCCACGTCCCAGGCGAGACATAGCGGCCCAGCGATGACACGACCGAGACCCTGCCCACGCCGCCATCCAGCTTCAGCGCCTTGCCGCCGCTGTGGCCGCCGTCCACCGGTTGCACCGCCTCACGCGTCCCTTCGTCGATCCACCAGCCATCCAGGTCCGCCCACGTCCAGATCCGATGACCCTCCCAGCCCGCGTTCGACATATACGAGTCGGCATAACCCAGCCGCGTACCGCAGAACGAGCCGGACAACTCGAAGCTGCCGTTGGCCAGCACGTTGTCGCCGGGCTGCGGGGCGGGTTCAGAGAACACCTCAATCCCGCGGCTGGCCAGCACGGTATCGACCCCGTTCGGATCGCGATGGAACAACTCGAACGTCCCGCTGTAACCGTCAAACTTCAACGCGGGCAGGGCGAAGGCGTATTCCTTGGCGCCCGCCGCGCCGTCGAACCGCGAATCGATCAGCGAGACGAACGGCTGGCGGCTCTTGTACCGCAGGTAGATCGCCCCCGGCTGCGCCGCCTCCGGACCAACGGTCACCTTGATTGAACCGCTGGCCTCCTGGTCGCGAAAAACCCTCGCCGGAGTCTCCAGAACTCCGGTGAGCCCGGACGCGCCCGACCCGGCGACGCCGTCATCGCCCAGCACACCCGTTCCCAGCAGAAGCACCGCACCAACCATCCAACAAACCGATCGAAACGTCTTCGTCATCGTATCCCTCATTCATGGTTGTCGTGAATTGGACTATCCGGCGCAGACCATACGCCGGAATGGGCTCTCAACTCCGGAACACGCTCATCCTTACCATTGCCAGTAACCGGATGCCTCCAGCCGCCCGTACGAGATCGCCTCGACGTGCAGATCGGCGAGCACGCAGACCGCCTGCATGTCGTGTCGATAGCAGACCCCGCGACAATTCGTGCCCGCGTAGATGTAGTGCGGGAATATCTCCTGCAGCCAGCGACCGCTGTCGTACTGTACGAAGTCCACCGGATAGGTGATGCTGTAGTAGGTCCCCGGTGGCCGGTTGTTGTACCCGCCCTCGGTCATCCACACCACACCCGCCGGACTCGGGATATCAGCCGGTCGCACCCATTTGGTGTAAGGAGGCCAGTACTTCCCGTCCCATCCGAACGTGATATTGCACCCATAAGCGGGCGACATGCCCCACGGGTTGCCCGTTGGCTGCAGCGGACAGATCCACACCGGCGAATACGAAAAAACGTCGCTCCACGCCGATGTCATGTCCGGCCGCGGCAGATACGGCTGGAACAGCCTCACCAGCCCGCCGGACGCCCCATATATAGGATACCAGTCCTGGTTATCCGACATGTATATCTGCGTCGCCGTACCCAGTTGCCTCATGTTGCCCAGACACGTCGTCTGCTTTGCCATCGCCCTCGCCCGCCCCAGAGCCGGAAGCAGCAGGCTCACCAGCACCGCGATGATCGCCACCACCACCAGCAACTCGATCAGGGTAAACGCTTTCATCCTACGCGCTGGGCTCATGCTTCCACCTCCCGCCATACGCCGCCCACCCGGCGATACAGGCCCATCCGCTCCTGAATCTCCCGCACCGGCGGCTCGTTCGGCCCACGCGGGCGGAACAGCAGTTCCAACGCCCGACGCGCCAGCCCCTCAAAGCTCACGCAGATCGCCGTCGCCTCACCTAACCCGTTGTATCCGGTCTGCAACTGCTCGCGATACAGATAGCCCACAACCGCATCCGCGGCGAAACAATTCTCCAAACAGTGCTCCAGCAGATCGCGCACCTGAAGCTCCGAAGCCGACCCGTGGATCATCGCCGTCGGCATCGTTCCCTGCTCCCGCCACGCCGCCAGGCGGTTCCGAAGCAACTCCACCGGGATGGCCGGCGGCCGCGAGAACGCCCCGTCCTCAACCGGAAGGTTCGGCAACTCCACCACCAGATCGGACTTGTACGGAATGCCAAACGCCAGCAAGGCCTTGAGATACCCTTGCTGAATCTCATAACCGCCCGCCTGCGAAAGCTCCCAACTGACCAGGGCGATCCGCCGGTGGCCCTGTCGGACCAGATGCTCCACGCATCGATAGCCCAGGGCTTGGTTGTCCGGAAGGACCGCGTCGCAGACCGCCGGCCCGCGAAACCGCTCGGCCAATTCGCACAGGCAGACGATCGGGATTGGGCTCTCATGCACCAACGCCGCCACCGCGTCCCTCGGATACGGGCTGATCAGCACCGCGCCGCCGGTTCCCGGATGCTTCTGCACGATCCGCTCCCAGTCGGCCGACAGGTCATGTGAGATTACCAGGTTCGTGGTGGCCCGCCCGGCCTTTAGCAGCCGCGTCAGCGCGCTGATGCACATGATCTGGTACGGATAGTGCGTACTGTCGCAGACCAGCAGCACATTCCGCGTCGTCGTCGGCCGATCCACCAGAAACGTCCCCTTGCCCCGCACCGACCGGATCAGCCTTGCCTTCTGAAGCCGACCCATCGCCTCCCGCACCGACCGAAGGCTCGTCCCATACCGCCGAACCAGTTCCTTCTGCCGCGGCAGCATCGACCGCCCTTGCCGGCGCATCTCCTCAATCTCGCCGCGGATGGCCCGCTCTACCCGGTCGGTGACCAGCCGGTCGCCGCTTGCCTCTTCCACCAACGCCGAAACGTCACTGTGCCTTCTCATGCCAATCATGGTACATGAACGCGCACTTTATGTCAAGAAGTGCGCGGAAAAAACTCGTCAGGCGAGGCCACCCAGACCAGTCTTGACCGGGCGGAGAGCCAATCCGGATCGGGATGGAATACAATATACCGTAACCGTATGGGATAAGCGAGGTTATGTGGCTGTCGATGACTCAGGCCTTGATCAGCTTGCGCTGTATACGGCGGAACTCGCCGATGTCACGAACGTAATCGACCGCTGTTCGCACCGCCCGCCGGGCCAGCCGGTTCGCCGCCTTCTCACCCTCACTCTGTTGCATTGCCAGCAGCAACTCATGGTCGTGGATGCCGTCGCGCATGGCCTCGAATCGCAGGGACGGCCACGGCCCATCGTCGCCCGGCCAGATGATGTGGGTGTCGCCCGGGGGCAGCCGGCACTGGCCGTCGAATACTTTGCCCACCGACTGGCGAAACGGGTCCTGGTCCTCCCGGTACATGTTCAGTCCCCAGTGCAGGTAGCCGGTTGCCCCGCCAACGTAGTTGAGCCAGTGGATCAGCCGCGTCTTGATCAACGCAAAATCGAGAAACCGGTTGAGGGCCGGTCCACGCGGGCCGCAGCACGAGTAGATCCATAACTCGCCGCCGCCGGTGGCCGCCACCTTGCGGAAATTCTCGTAATTCCAGATGCTGTCGAAGTACGGGTCGCGATCGACGCCTGGAATGTGCATGTCGGCCAAGTTGGGTACGTGGACGTCGAGCGAGCCGACCACCGCCGGGGTGCCCAGGATCGCCTCGATCAGCCGCACGCCAGGCATTGCCCGGCGCAGCAGGTTCGCCACGCGAAGGTACGCCTCGGCTTCCTTGGGGTGCGGTTCGTCGGCCACGTGCTGCAGATATATCCCGTCCCAGCCGCGATTCCGCACGTGCCGCCACAGGTCGGCCGCCATCTCGTGCATGAAGCATTGACCTTCAGTGCTCAAAGCCGGCGTGGTCGTCTCGGCCAGGTAGTAGTTGCCCGACGGCTGATAGCCCTCCTCGAACCGGCGGTCCACGAAGTGACAGCCCTCGATGACCTCGAACCCCTCATCGAGAAACAGCCTCACGTAACGGTCGAAACGCGGCCAGTTGAACCGCGGCCGCTTGTCCGACCCCTTCTCGATCAGGACCTCTTTCTGGATCCAGAAGACGTTCTGGCCGTACTCGCGCATGAGTCGGGCGTACTTGCGCAGCATCGCCCAATAGGCTGGCGACCACATCTCCAGATCGTGGAACCGGGCGATGTTGGCCAGGTGGAACCAGTTGGTGATCCGAAGCCGCTGGCGCGAAGGCAGCTTGTTTTCGCCGACCGTCAGCTCGATCGGCAGTTCAATCGCTTCGCCCGCGGTTCTGATCGTCAGCGTCGACCGGTACGTTCCGGGCGGCGTATTCGGCTTGGTGTCGACCGCCACAAAGAACACGTTGGGCCGGACTGCTTCGACCGGACGGGCCCCCAGCGGAGCCAGGACCTCAGCCAACTCGAACGGGGCCTTGCGCACCACGTGTGGAGCCATTCTCGGATCAAGCCGGTCGTCCACGTACATGTCAATCGGCATTTCCTTCGGGCGTTTGGCCGGCGGCTCGAGCAGGGGGTCCCACGACGTGTTGACCTCCACCGGCACGTACAGGACCCGCTGGATGCGGTGGGAGAGCCTGACTGCCCGGCGTCCCTCGGCCGCGAACGGCGCCAGCGTGAACTCCGGTTCCGCAGTCAGCCCGGACATTGCGAGTTGGAATGACGCCCGCGTCCCTCGGGCCGCGGCGAGGCTGACCTGCTTCGGCGGTTTGCTGCCGACCGGCGTGTCCGGAAAGACGCGATCCAGCGAGTCGAAAACCTGGAACTGCACGCTCACGTTAACGTCTCCGCTTGCGGTGTCCCTTCTGAAAACGATACGGTCCATACTGTAGCCCATCTCTGATCACCACTCAAGACAACCTTGGCGGCTCCATTCGGGTGATGTCTGCCTAACCCGAACGTAGCCATAGACAAAAGTGTACCGGATTTCTTCAGCTTGACTTTCAGCAGTGTCCGTGATTTACTTCTGTAGACACACTCGCGACGGGGATTGACGTCAACTCCCGCCCAGGGGTGGGATCATAAAGGAGAATATGATGAACCTTTTGTTTCACAGGGTAATGACGATCCGCGCACTGGCAGTTCTGCTGCTCGGAACCGCAGTGGCCTCCGCTCAGACTCCTCAGACCACCCCGGCCACCCAGCCGCGGATCGAACCGCAGGCCGAGAAAGTTCTCCGCGACCTCACGCAGTACATTCAAAACCTCCAGACATTCTCCTTCGAACTGGTCTCAACCGTCAAGATGACCTCGGAAAAAACGAACCAGGAGCAGAGCAACCTGCACACCTTCGCCGTCGCGCGGCCAGACAAGGCGGCCATTATCCTGCAGGAGGGCCAGCGCGGCGTGACGCTGGTCTCCAACGGCAGGCAGGCCCACGTCTATCTGCCCGAGTTGAACAAGTACACCGTCAAACCAGCCCCCGACACCATTGCCGAGCTCATCGAGGACAACGACTACATCCTCGAAGCCGCCTTCGGCGGCGTCAGTTTCGCCGCCGGGCTGCTCACGGAGGATCCCTACGATCGTCTGACCCGCGAGGTGACGGCGGCCCGGTACGTGGGCGTCGAGGAAATTGATGGCGTCCAGTGCCACCACCTGCGATTCGCCCAACAACAGGTCGACTGGGACCTGTGGGTGCGAACCGGCGATCAACCGCTGGTTCAGCGATTCTCGCCCGATCTGACGCGCATGCTCGAACAGGCACGAGCCCGCCAGCCGGAACAACTCAGGGGCACCAACATCAGCGTGATCGTCAACTTCAACCAGTGGAAGACGGGTAGCGAGATTCCCGATGAACGCTTCGCCTGGACGCCGCCGGAAAATGCCGAGAAGGTCGAGTCCTTCCTGCCGACGGAGGAGGATCACCCGATGCTCGGCCGCTTGGCGCCCGACTTCACCGGCGAATTGCTCGACGGCGGCCAGTTCGACTTCTCCCAGGTCAAGGGCGAGAAGGTGATCATTCTCGACTTCTGGGCGACCTGGTGCGGACCATGCACCGTGGCCATACCCGTGGCCCAGAACATGGCGAAAACGTACGGCGACCAGGTGGCGTTCTACACCGTCAACGTCAACGAGGAGCCCGATCTGGTCCGCGAGGCCATGCAGCAGCGCGGCTGGGAATTCCCCGTCGTGATGGACCAGGCCGGCGAGATCGCCAAACTCTACAACGTCGATGGTTTTCCGGCCAGCATGGTGATCGGCAAGGACGGACGGATCCAGGCCGTCCACACCGCGCTCCGCCCGGACCTGCGGTCCAAACTCCGCAAGGAACTGCGGGCTCTGATCGAAGGCAAAAGCCTCCTCGAAGCCAAAACGGGCGCCGCCACGCAGCCGGCCGGCCAGTAGTCGCGCCGTAACATCCTGGAATGACCGCATGGGCCTCAAGGATCCCAAGCCGCCGCCGTTCATGCCGACACCGCCCAAGACGTGCGCCGAGCATCCGGACCGCCTCGCCGCCTGGCAATGCGACGCCTGCCAAGCCTGCTTCTGCAGAAACTGCGTCGAACAGCGAGACTACGGCGAGTTCCGCATCGAAATCTGCCGCCGCTGCGGCGGCCGCTGCCGGCCCATCGTCCACAACAGACCCGCGCCGCCCGAATCGCCGAAATCCCTCTGGACCCGCCTGCGCGGCTGGCTCGGCCGCTCCCGGTAAACAGGGTGATTTCGGTTCACTTTCGGCCCGGCTCCCTGTACATTACCAACATGCCTTCCAGTTCAAAAGGAGTGCGGCATGGCGGACGTTTTCGCCGACCGGCTGGCCCGGTTGGTTGAACGGCACGAACGGCTCATCGCCCGAAGCAACGAGGTGGACCCAGCCTGGGACAACGGCTGGTACGAGCGCTACAAATACCCCGTCGTCACCAACGCCCACGTGCCGCTCTTCTGGCGCTACGACCTCGACCGCCGCCGCAACCCGCACCTGCTGGAACGTCTGGGCGTCAACGCGGTCTTCAATCCCGGTGCGATCGAGATCGACGGAACCATCTGCCTGATGTGCCGCGTCGAAGGCTGCGACCGCAAGTCATTCTTCGCCGTCGCCGAGAGCCGCAGCGGCGTCGACGGCTTCCGATTCCGCGACTATCCGGTCGTCATGCCCGAAACCGATCGGCCCGACACCAATGTCTACGACATGCGACTCGTCCGCCACGACGACGGCTGGATCTACGGCCTCTTCTGCAGCGAACGCAAAGACCCGAATGCGCCTCCGGGCGACACCTCCTCAGCCGTCGCCCAGTGCGGCATCGCCCGAACGAAAGACCTCGACCGCTGGGAGCGTCTCGACGACCTCAAGTCCAGCTCGGCCCAGCAGCGCAATGTCGTCCTGCATCCCGAGTTCATCGACGGCAAGTATGCCTTCTACACCCGCCCGCAGGACACCTTCATCGAGGCGGGCAGCGGCGGCGGAATCGGCTGGGGACTCGCCGACTCGATCGAACACGCCGTCGTGGGCGATGAGACCATCATCGACCCAAAGGCCTACCACACCATCAAGGAAAGCAAGAACGGCGCCGGCGCCGCCCCGATCCGCACCGACCGCGGATGGCTCCACGTCGCCCACGGCGTCCGCAACTGCGCAGCCGGACTCCGCTATGTGATCTACGCCTTCATGTGCGACCTCGCCGAACCCTGGAAGGTCACCCACCGTCCCGGCGGCTACTTCATCGCCCCGTTCGGCGACGAACGGATCGGCGACGTCTCCAACGTCGCCTTCATCAACGGCCTGGTCGCCCGCGACGACGGAAGCGTATTCCTCTACTACGCCTCCTCCGACACCCGCATCCACGTGGCCGCCACCACCATCGACCGCCTGATCGACTACGTGACCAACACGCCCCAAGACCCGCTCCGCTCCTACGCCTGTGTTCAGCAACGAAGCGACCTGATCCGCCGCAACCTCGCCCTCATCGACGCCGCCGACAACCCGATCCTCCGCCGCGTCCGGCCATAGGAGAATGCCCTCGCGCACGCATCGCCTACCATCAACCCGGTCAACGTCGACTACAGTTCCTTGACCGCCGCGATCAGCTCGCGAATCGCCTTCTGCCCGTCGTTGAAAAACATCAGTGTGTTGTCCGCCGTGAACAGCGGGTTGGGAATCCCCGCGAAACCCGGACTCAGCGAACGCTTGATAACCACCACCGTCTTGGCCTTGTCCACCTCGAGGATCGGCATGCCCGCGATCGGGCTGTGCGGGTCAGTCCGCGCCACCGGGTTCACCACGTCGTTGGCCCCGATGATGATCGCCACGTCCGTCTGCGCGAACGTCGGGTTCACGTCGTCCAGTTCTTTGAGCTTCTCGTACGAAATATCCGCCTCCGCCAGCAGCACGTTCATGTGCCCCGGCATCCGTCCCGCCACCGGATGAATCCCGAACTCCACCTCCGTCCCGCGGTTCTCCAGCAGGCTCGTCAAATCGCGCACCGCGTGCTGCGCCTGGGCCACCGCCATTCCGTAGCCCGGTACGATCACCACCCGCCTCGCGCTCTCCAGCACCATCGCGATCTCCTCAGCCGACGCCGACTTGACCTTCCCGCCGTACACCTGATCCGCGCTGGGACCGGCTTCGCTCGGCGCCATCACCCCGAACAGCACGTTCGTCAGCGACCGGTTCATTGCCCGGCACATGATCCGAGTCAGAATCAATCCCGACGCCCCGACCAGCGATCCGGCGATGATCAGCACGTTGTTGCTCAGCACGAAACCCGTCGCCGCCGCCGCCAGTCCCGAATAGGAATTCAGCAACGCGATCACCACCGGCATGTCCGCCCCGCCGATCGGAATCACCAGCAGAATGCCCAGCACCGACGCCACCACCACCAGAATCCAGTAGACGTAAGTCGCCTCCGGATTCCACACCACCAGCACCCCCAGCAGCACTGCCACCGCGAACAGCACCGCGTTGATCGCCTGCTGCCCGCCGAACACCACCGATTTTTCCGATATCACGCCCTGCAGCTTGCCGAATGCCACGAAACTCCCCCAGAACGTTACCGCCCCGATGATCCCCGACGCCACCGTCGCCACCAGAAGCTGCAGCGGAAGCACTTGCGCCTCGCCAATCTCCGGTGCCGACTCCGCTATCAAAACCGCCTCCAGCAGCGCCGCCCCGGCCACCAGCACCGACGCACCGCCGCCAAACCCGTTGAACATCGCCACCAACTGCGGCATCGCCGTCATCGCGATCTTCACCGCCAGAATCGCCCCGATCCCCGCCCCGATCACCAACCCGGCAATGATCAGCTCGTACCGGACGATCCCCTGCCACAGCAGCGTCACCACCACCGCCAGCAGCATCCCCAACGCGCCCAGCAGGTTTCCCCTCACCGCCGTCCGCGGATGGCTCAATCCCTTGAGGCCGAAGATGAACAGCACCGCCGCCACCAGATACGATATGTTGACGATCGCCTCGTGCATCGTTTAACCCCTCTTCCGGAACATCTCCAGCATCCGATGCGTGACCAGGAATCCGCCGACCACGTTGATCGTCGCGAACACCACCGCCACAAACCCCAGCCACGTCGCCAGGTCCCGCTGCTCCGTCCCCGCTGAGATCAGCGCCCCGATCAGCGTGATCCCCGAGATCGCGTTCGAACCCGACATCAACGGCGTGTGCAGCGTCGGCGGCACCTTCGTAATCACCTCGAACCCCACGAAGACCGCCAACACGAAAATCGTCAGCGCGCTCACGAACATCACCATCATCCAGCCCTCCCTTCGCTCGGCGGCGACTCCATCCCCAACGCCGCTCGAACCCTGTCATTGACGACCTGCCCGTCCCGCGTCACCAGAGTCTCCCGCGAAATCTCGTCCTCAATGTCGAACGCCAACTGCCCGTCCTTCACCAGGTGGCTCAAGAACGTCACCACGTTCTTCGAGTACAGCTGGCTGGCGTGGTAGGGGATCGTCGCCGGCAGGTTCGTCGGCCCCAGGATGCTCACGCCGCCCTCGACCACCGTCTGGTCCGGCTGCGACAGCTCGCAATTCCCGCCCCGCTCAGCCGCCAGGTCCACGATCACCGAACCCGGCCCCATGCCACGCACCATCTCCGCCGTCACCAGCACCGGCGACTTCTTCCCCGGCACCGCCGCCGTCGTGATCACCACGTCGCTCTCCGCCACCACCTTCGCCATCATCTCCCGCTGACGCCGATAGAATGCCTCGTCCATCGCCTTGGCGTATCCGCCGGTCCCTTCCGCCTGCGCCGTCTCCAGCGGCAACTCCACGAACTTGCCGCCCAGACTCTCCACCTGCTCGCGCACCGCTGGACGCACGTCGTACCCGTGCACCACCGCGCCAAGCCGCCGCGCCGTCGCGATCGCCTGAAGCCCCGCCACCCCCGCGCCCACCACGAACACCCGCGCCGGTGTCACCGTACCCGCCGCCGTCATCAGCATCGGAAACATCCGCGGCAGCGCCTCAGCCGCCAGCAGCACCGCCTTGTACCCCGAAATCGTCGCCATCGACGACAGCACGTCCATGCTCTGCGCCCGCGTGATACGCGGCATCAGCTCCAGCGAAAATGCCGCGACCCCTTGCTCCGCCAACTCCCGACACGCCTCCGGCCTCCACAGCGGATCCAGCATCCCCACCACGATCTGTCCCGCCTTCATCCGATCCAGATCCTCACGCCCAGCCGCCGGATTCGCCCCCAGACCCCGAACCGCAACGATCACGTCCGCCCGCGCGAAAACCTCCGCCCGGTCCGCCGCAATCCGCGCACCCCTCTCGCGATACGTGTCATCCGGATACCCCGCTTCGATCCCAGCCCCCGCCTCGATCAACACCTCCAGCCCCGACTTGCCCAGCGGGACCACCGCCGCGGGAACCAGCGCCACCCGCCGTTCCCCCGGATACGTCTCCCTGACCACCCCTGCAATCATGCCCGTGTCCTTTCCGACCAGCCGCCCGCCACCGAGCGCCAAACGCCCACGCGGCGACGGAAGTCTTTACCCCTCACGCAGTTGCAGTTGTCCGACGAAGCGTCCACCCCCTTCGTCGAAGCCCATCCATCCCCCGAATTGACGCCTCCACCGGCCCTTAGGGCCGCTGGCCGGTGGACTTCTTCACCGACAAAAGATTCCCCACGATCAACCCGATCACAAATCCCAGAATCAGCGTGATGATCAAAACCAGCGCGTACGAAAATGACCCCTCGAAGAACAGCAACTTCGTCCGGACCGGCTCGGTGTTCTGGACGATGAACGCCAGGGCCAGAACGGCAACCACGATCATGATCACCAGCTTCGCTCGTCGCATCCGTCAGCCTCCCATACGCCGGCCCCCGTTCCGGCCGTTCGTCCACCATATTCTAATTGCCCTCACCGGCTTGGATCAAGTCACAAAACTTCTTCGCCGGCGATTGTTTCATATCAACTTGACCCTTGCGTTTCGCCGCGCCTTGGTGTACAAAACGTTCCAGGACATAGGACGCGACAAGTCCGTCAGGCAGATATTGGTATAAAGGGGTATTGCCGTGACAGTCCAAAAGAAGAAGAACGGGGATGTGACTTTCATCTGTGACGTGGCGCCCGAAGCCAAGAAAGTCTTCCTGGTCGGCAGTTTCAACGAATGGGACCCGAACGCCAAGCGGATGTCCAAAAGCAAGGACGGAACCTTCCGCGCCAAAATCAAACTCCCGCCGGGAAAGCACGAATACAAGTTCGTAGCCGACGGCGACTGGATTCAGGACCCCAAGGCGGAGGAACAGGTCACCAACCAACTGGGCACTCTCAACAGCGTGGTCAACGTTAACTGACCCCGCGCCCAGAAAAGGAGCCGCCGATCCCCAGCCTTCAGGGTGCGCCTGTTCCGCACTTGCGGAATGCGCCATTCATACCCACCTGACGTCTTGTCTCCAGACCGTCAGCACTGCACAGCCGTCACCACCCTCATCCCACGCGACTACAACCACCCCACAATCACCGGCTACCGAAACACCCGAGGCCACACCATCGCCTTCCAACCCCCAACTGAACTCCAACTCACCTTCGAGAGCTGAACGTTCGCTCCGACCGGACCAAGCCGTATCCGCGAACGAACCCAGCGGGCGATGGAGATCGAACCCACACGACCGGCTTGGCCGGCGAATGACCCGCTACGCGGCGGCCGTTCTTGGTGTGGCGCAGTCCAAAGGTCTCGTCGGCGTCCGCAGCGCCGTGACAGGAGGGACTAATGCATGAGAGACCGAGCCGTCTCGTGGCGGCTCGGCAACGATTCGTCCGGTGGCGTGACGGTCTGCCGGCCGCACCGGCGCGCCAGCACAAGAATATAGATACACCATAATCCGGCCGTGATCAAAGTCAGGACGAGCAGGAGCGTGGAGGAGTGGCCAGCTTGCGCGCCGGCAAACGCCATCAGGACACCGACGGGGATGCCTCCCAGAGCCAGGGCCAGCATGAACCGCCCAAGGCGCATCCGGGCGATACCAGCCAGAACGGTCAGCACTTCTGGGGCGACGGGCAAAGCCCGCGAGGCGACGATCCCGGCTGCGCCCCAGGAGTCAAAGAACCGCTGAAGTTCGGCCAGTTCGGCCTCGCTCGCCAGCCGGCGCAGGATCTGCGGCCCGGCCAGACGTCCCAGGCCCAAGCCCACCAGGCCGGCCAGCGCCGAGCCGCCCGCTGCGATGATCCCGCCTGCAACCGTCCCGTACAGCGCGCCCATCGTGGCCATCACCGGCGGGGCGGGAACGGGCAGAAAGGCATCGGCCCCGATCAGGGCCAAGCCGATCAACCACGCATAGGGCTTGATCGACATCAGCCACCGCTGGTATTCGGCGGAGGCCAGGTACGCGTCCATCGGCTCATGCCAGAGGAAGTAGGGTACGAGCAGAAGACCGGTAATCGAGGCGATCAGAACGACCAGCCGGGTGTGAAACGACTTCATCAGCAAACGGCTCCTTCCGCCGCCGATGGTGCAGCCCCACCGCCGGGCCGGCCAACCACCTTGGGCCAGCCATACCTATCGCCGATCGGCTGCTTTGTCAACCACATCGGGCACGGAAAGGACTTTCGCCGGCGGCCTGCCGGCCGCCGCAGCACCCTAAATCTCTGTGTAAGCTCACCTTACGCGGCGACAACTTCTTGGCCGTATGAATCCCGACCCTGACAGCGGCGGCCCGCTAGACGGTGTCGGTACCATAACGTCAGACAGGATCTTGTCCGTGTGGTTACGTGTCAAGTTGGTCGGTTTTGCAGGGAGCCAAGCGATGAAACGGATGATAGTGGTTGCGTTGCTGCTGGTGGGCATGGTCGGGCTGGTCGGGTGCGACACGCTCAACGTTCTCTCGGACCTGGGGGTCGTCAAGGCGGGCACCCCGTGCGACGACTGTCCGCTGGGAACGCAGATTCAGCAGCGGGATCAGGACCGCGACGGCAACTGCGGGGCCACGTGCCCGAATGAGGACTGCCTGCAGCTTCGCCAGCGGACGATGGCCCAGAACTGACGCGGAGCAACAGGACCTGACGCCGTACTCTCCGGATGCGGCCTTGGCGCCAGTACCCGGAGGGCGACGAGCGGAATATCACTCGAGACGAACGATCCAACGGGAGCTGAGGCGTCGGCCCGATGCCTCGGCTCTCGGTGATTCTTAGCCGGTGGTTCCGGGAGGAAAGCCGAAAATGAGAGCGATGTTGAACCCCATGCGGAATCCGCCGTATAATCAATAACCTTAGCTCTACGGGTTCGAGTTATGTTGCGGTTGATGGATGCGTAACGCATGACGGTCCTGAACAGGGCGACATCGCTGGCCTGCCTGATGGTCTTCCTGGCGGCCACCCTGGCTCCCGGATCGGGCTTGGTGCTCTGCCTTGGCGAAGGCGGGCAGGTGACCATCGAGTCCGGCCCGACCGGTCGCTGCGCGGGTAACCCCGAAGAGGGGAGCCTGGCGGTATGCGATCCGAGCAATCCGGCGATCGATCACTGCGGCGACTGCGTGGATCTCCCGCTGGTCGCCGGCGACTGTGAGTTGAACCGGTCGTCCAGCCGTTCGGCCCACTGCATCATGTCCCAAGCAGCCATCGCTTCCCTTGTGGGTGATCCTCCCGAACCGCCGCTTCTTCGATCCATTCAAGACACTCCGCGTACCCCCGATCCTGCCCTCGATCAACTGCGGACCGTGATCCTGCTGACTTGATCGATTCCCTCCGCGTCTTTCTCCTTCTCCTCCCGCGGCGCCGCTGCGCCAGTTGATCGGCCTGTAACGAGCGGCCATTCCGCCGTACAATGGAAAGCGCTTCCGCAGTGCCTGTGGGGGATATCAGGAGGTGATCCATGTCGAGGCGATGTGATTCGGCCAAACGATTCTGGAGGCTGATGATGTGCAGAAAAAACCCGTGGGCGTATCTGACGATGCTGCTGGCGGTTGCCGGCTGCGCCGCTCCGCCGAAGGATGCGGCGTGGCCCCCGCGCCGGCCGCTGGGCGGCGACATCGCCGCCTACGTGCCGCCGCAGAAACCGCCGGCCGATCCGACGCCGCCGGAATTCCAGGAGCCAACCGGCGTGGTCGATCTGCGGACCGCCTGGTCGGCGGCGCTGATGCGGAACCCCCAGCTGCGAGCATTCTCGTGGGAGGTCCGGGCGGCTGAAGCGCGGGTCCTGCAGGCGAGCTTGCCGCCCAATCCCGACCTGGAAGTGGAGATCGAGGAACTGCGCACGTCGCGTGGGGCGGGAGAAACCAGCCGGAAGGTGACGCTCGGCCCCGAAGGCTTCGAGGTCGAGCAGGAGACCGAGGAGGGCCCCGGCAGCGGGTTCGGCAGCGCCGAGTACGTGATCGGCCTCTCGCAGGTCATCGAGCTGGGGGGCAAGCGCCCAAAGCGCACAGCGGTGGCTGCCCTGGAGCGGGACTTAGCGGGCTGGGACTATGAAACCAGACGGGTGAGCGTTCTGACCGAGGTGGCCAAGGCGTTCGTGGACGTGCTGGCCGCCCAGGAACGGGTGGCGTTGACCGGCAAGCTGGTCGAGCTCTCGGAAACGCTGCTGACTACGGTCGACGAGCGGCTCAGGGCGGGCAAGGAGACGCCGCTTGAGCAGACCAAGGCCAGGGTCGCCCTCGCGACCCGCCGGATCGAGGCCGAGCAGGCGGATCGCCGCCTCAACGCCGCCCGCAAGCGTCTGGCCGCCCTGTGGG
Organism: Phycisphaerae bacterium; assembly: GCA_012729815.1. Classification (NCBI taxonomy): domain Bacteria; kingdom Pseudomonadati; phylum Planctomycetota; class Phycisphaerae; species Phycisphaerae bacterium. The sequence goes on from JAAYCJ010000251.1 coordinate 18,396, forward strand.
ACGGCCAAACCGCCGAATTTGAGAAGGTCGAGGCGGTATTTGATCGCGTTCGCCCCATCCCCGCCGTCGAGGAACTGGCGGACCTGATCGACCAGAATCCCGAAATCGCCCGCTGGGCGGCGGAGATGGCCCATCGCCAGGCCCAAGTGGAGTTGGCGAAGGCCCGCCGCATCGGCGACCTGACCGTCGCCGGGGGCATCCAGCACTTCGCCGAGGAGGACGACACGGCGATCGTCCTGGGCTTTTCGCTGCCGCTGCCGCTGTTCGATCGCAACCAGGGCGGGATCGCCGAGGCGGCGTTCGCGGCGGCCAAGGCGGCCGAAGAACGGCGGGCGGCCCGGGTCCAGGTCCAGGCCGCTCTGACCGAAACCTACCAGGAACTGGCCTCGGCGCTGTCGCAGGTAACGGGCCTGCGCGAGAGCGTGCTGCCGGCGGCCAGCGAGGCCTTCGAGGCGGCCGCCGAAGGCTACCGGGCGGGCAAGTTCACGTACCTGGACGTGCTGGACGCCCAGCGGACTTACTTCGAGGGCCAGGGCCAGTACATCGACGCCCTGGAGGCGTACCACAAGGCCGTCGCGGATATCGAGCAACTGATCGGTCAGTCCCTGGCCTCCGTGGGCCGCCGCCAGGAAACCACAACACAGGAGACGGATCATGAGCAGCCGAAATAGAACCATCGCAATCATCCTGACATTGGCCGCCGTCGGGGTCTTCGTCGTGGTCACCGCCACGCGGGCCGCCGATACCGACCATGGCGAGCCGACACAGGAGCAGGAGACTCACATCCCCGCCGAACATGGTGCCGGATGCGATCACCAAGAGCATGACCACGGCGGCGAAACCCATGCCGACGAGCCGCAGGCCGAGCACCACGAGGAACACCAGGATGCGGAGCATACGGCCGATCGGGAGGAGCATGACCATGCCGCCGACGACCAGGCGGAGCACGAAGCCGAGGCGGATCATGACGATCACGAGGGCCACGACCACGGCGAGCGGGCCGCTCTGGCGCTGACCGACGAGCAGATCCAGGAGATCGGCATTCAGTTGGACACTGTAGCGGCCGGCACACTGGAGGACCGGATCAGCGCACCCGGGGAGGTGGTGGTCAACGCCGATCGTCTGGCCCACATCGTTCCGCCCGCTTCGGGGGTGGTCCGCCAGGTGCTGGCGAATACGGGCGACCGGGTCGAGGAAGGGCAGGTCCTGGCCTGGCTCGACAGCCGCGAACTGGGCGAGACGAAAGTGGCGTTTCTGGCCAAGCGGCAGGCCTGTGAACTGGCGGCGACCGATCTGGACCGCGCGCAGGCGATCCGGGACAACACGCTGAAGCTGCTTGACCTGCTGGAGACCGCGCCGTCACTGGAGGCACTGCGGGAGATGGACGGCGCGGAGATAGGCGAAAACCGCAGCCTGCTGATTTCCGCCTACGCCGAGTACGTCTTTGCCCGGACTGCCCATGACCGGGAAAAGCAGCTCTACGAGAAGAAAATCACCAGCGAGAGCGACTATCTGGCCGCCGAGGGCGAGTTCAAAAAGGCCGAGGCGAACTACCTGGCGACTCGCGACAGCGTCCGCTTCGCCGCTGGCCGATCGCTGATGGAGGCCCAGCGCACCCGCCGCATGGCCGAGTTCGAGCGCAAGGCGGCTGAGCGAACCCTGCACGTCCTGGGGCTCTCCGAGGACCGGATCGCCGCTCTGACGGACCTGGACGAGCACGACGAGGCCCTGATGCGTTACCCCCTGCGGGCCCCGTTTGACGGGACGATCATCGAGAAACACATTAGTCTGGGCGAGGTCCTCAAGGACGACGCCGAGGTCTTCGTGGTCGCCGACATGAGCACGGTATGGGTGGACCTGCGGGTCTACCAGCGGGATCTGGCGGAGGTCGGCACAGGTCAGTCGGTTGTCGTCTCGGCGGGACACGGCATCCCCGACGCGCCGAGTCGGCTGAGCTACGTGGGGGCCGTGGTGGACCCGACGACCCGCACCACGGTCGCCCGCGCGGTGCTGGACAACCCCCAGGGCGTCTGGCGGCCCGGCCTGTTCGTCACGGGCACAATCGCCACCCGACAGACCGCCGCCTCGCACGTGGTGGCCAAGGACGCCGTCCAGACCATCGAGGGCCGGCCGTGCGTGTTCGTCCAGACCGAAGAGGGCTTTGAGCCCCAGCCGGTGGTGTTGGGACGGGAAAACGACGGCTGGGTGGAGATCGCCGCCGGCCTGAAGACGGGCCAGCGCTACGTGAGTCGCGGAGCGTTTGACCTCAAGGCCAGGATCGCCACGAGCACCATGGACAGTCACGCCGGCCACGGCCATTAGAAAGGACCAACGGCATGGACCAGAAGGTGGTGGACATCTCCCTGCGGTACCGGTTCCTGGTGGTGATCGGCATCGTCGTCGTGCTGGGCTACGGAGCCTACCAATACACCCGGTTGCCGGTCGACGCGTTCCCGGACATCTCGCCGATCATGGTGCCGATCTTCGCCGAGGCCCACGGCATGGCCCCCGAAGAGGTGGAGCGGCTGATCGTTTTCCCCATCGAGTCGGCGATGAACGGCCTGCCCGGAGTCACGCAGATCAAGTCGACTTCCGCGTTCGGCATGGCGGTGGTGTACGTCTACTTCGATGACGCCACCGACATGTACTTCGCCCGGCAGATCGTCTCGGAGCGGCTGAACCAGGCGCTGGCCCAGCTTCCCGAGATGCACGAGTTGCCCTCGCTGGGTCCGATCTCGACCGGGCTGGGGCAGATATTCATCTACTACCTGACGCTGGAGCCCGGTGCCGACACCCAGGGCAAGGACGCCGACACCTACCTGCGGGAGATCAACGACTGGGTGGTCAAGTACCAGTTGCAGACCGTCCCGGGAGTCACCGACATCCTGTCAATCGGCGGGCACGTCCTGCAGTACCAGGTCCGGATCGACCCGAACGCCCTGAGCCGGTTCAGTGTCGGTCTCGAGGAAATCGTAGAGGCGATCCGCCGGAACAACCGCAACGCCGGCGGCCAGTTCATGGTGCTGGGCCACGAGGAGTACCTGGTCCGCGGCGTCGGGCTGCTCCAGGACCTCCAGGACATCCGTGAGATCCACGTCAAGACCGACGGCGGGGTGCCGATCCGCATCGGCGACCTGGCCGAGGTCCGGTACGGGCAGGAGATCCGCCGGGGGGTGGTTTCCCGCAACGGCACGCAAGAGGTCGTCTCGGGGATGGTCCTGCAACTCTACGGCGAGAATACCTCCAAGGTGATCGAACGGTTGTATGAGAAAGTCCCGGAGGTCCAGGCGTCACTACCGAAGGGCGTTCGCCTCGTGCCGTACTACGAGCAGGCGGAACTGGTCGAGCAGGCGACCTGGACGGTCAAGAAGGCCCTGCTGGAAGGGGCGGCGCTGGTGCTGATCGTGCTGGTGCTGTTTCTGGGCAACGTGCGCAGCGCGTTCATCGTGGCGCTGGCCCTGCCGCTCTGCGCGCTGATCTCGGTGATCGGAATGCGGTGGGCGGGCATCTCAGCCAACCTGATGTCGCTGGGCGGCATCGCCATCGGCATCGGCATGCTGGGCGACGGGACCATCGTGATGGTCGAGAACATCTTCCGACACCTGAATGCCGATGTGGGAACCAGCCCGCGCAGCAAGGCGGACGTGGTGCTCGATGCGGCCCGCGAGATCAGCCGGCCGGTGATCTTCTCGATCGCCATCATCGTCGTGGTCTTCCTGCCGATCTTCACCCTGGAGGGAGTCGAGGGCAAGATGTTCTCGCCGATGGCATTCACCCTCTCGTTCGCATTGCTCGGCTCGATCCTGGTGGCGGTGGTGGCGGCCCCGGCCCTCTGCACGTACCTGCTGAAGGCGGGCCGGCACCGCGAGTTCGCGCTGCTCCGGGCGATCACGTTCGCCTACCGTCCGATGGTTGGCTGGGCGGTCCGCCGCAGGATGCTGGTCCTGGCCGCGGTGGCGATCGCCTTCGTCGGCAGCGTACTGCTGCTGCCTTACCTGGGCACCGAGTTCGTCCCGACGCTGGAGGAGGGCTCGATCCTGATCGGCGTGACGATGGCCCCCTCGATCTCACTGGAGAAAGCCGTGACCACCGTCCAGGCCCTGGAGCGCAAGGCCGTGGCCTTCGACGAGGTCGAGCAGGTCGTCTCGCGCGTCGGCCGGCCCGAGGCGGGCAGCCACCCGCACCCGGTCAATTACGCCGAGATCCACCTGGAACTCAAAGACCCGGCAAACTGGACCGCCCACCAGTCCAAGGCTGAACTTATCCAGGCCCTCAGCGAGTCGCTCTCAACATATCCGGGCGTCCAATTGAACTTCACCCAGCCGATCCAGAACGCCTTCGACGAGTTGCTCAGCGGGATCAAGGCCCAGGTGGCGATCAAGCTGTTCGGCGATGATCTGGAGGTGCTGCAAACCAAGGCCACCGAAATCCACAATGCCATCGACAATATCCCCGGCCTGGTCGACCTGGCGGTCGAGCAGAGCTTCGGCCAGCCCCAGGTGCAGATCGTCGCCGACCGCGAGGCCTGCGCCCGCTACGGCGTGGACGTCCGCAACGTGCTGGAGTTGGTCGAAATCGCCATCGGCGGTGAGGTGATCGACAGCATCTACCTGCACACCCGTCGGTTCGGCATCCACGTCCGCTACCAGGAGCCGTACCGCCGCGATCCGCAGGCGATCCAGGACCTGCTCGTGCGTACCGACGGCGGCGCCCTGATCCCCCTCAAGCAGGTCGCCGACGTGCGGAAGGTGACCGGGCCGATCCAGATCAACCGCGAACAGAACCACCGCCGGTGGGTCATCCAGGCCAACGTCCGCGGCCGCGACCTCGGAGGCGTGGTGGCCCAGATTCGCCAGCGGATCGCCGAGAAGGTCACGCTGCCCTCGGGATACTACGTCGAGTACGGCGGGCAGTTCGAGAACCAGCAGCGGGCGATGACCCGCCTGTCGATCATCGTGCCGGTCGCGATCGCGCTGGTGTTCTTTATGCTCTGCCTGACCTTCGGGTCGATCCGCAACGCCCTGCTGATCATCATCAACGTGCCGCTGGCCCTGATTGGCGGGGTGATGGGTCTGTTCCTGACCGGCGAGTACCTCTCGGTCCCAGCCGCGGTGGGCTTCATCGCTCTGTTCGGCATCGCGGTCCAGAACGGCGTCGTGCTGGTCAGTTGCATCAACCAGCTCCGCGGAGAAGGCATGGGCATCGACCAAGCCGTGCTCGCCGGCAGCCTCCAGCGGCTCCGCCCGGTCCTGATGACCGCCCTGACCACCGTGCTGGGTCTGCTGCCGCTGCTGCTGGCCGGCGGAATCGGCTCGGAGGTCCAGCGCCCACTGGCCACGGTGGTGGTCTTCGGCCTGACCTCGGCGACCTTCCTGACCCTGTTCGTCATCCCGGCGTTCTACCGCTGGTTCGCAGCCGGGGGAGAAAATGATTCGTGAACCGATCGGTCATGGCCCACTGCAAGATCCGCCTTCTTCCTGCGATTCGCTGCACTGGGACGGGTCGGAATGTGATTCAGGAAGGTCCGCGTTTATGCGCTCAGCGGCACCATTCTGCGCTGTTTTACCATTTTCGGCAGGAAAGCGGGCGATGGGAATCGAACCCACATGACCGGCTTGGAAGGCCGGGGCTCTGCCGTTGAGCTACGCCCGCATTGTGCTCTAATCTTACCGGGCTCCAAACCCCCGGTCAAGGCGGTGGCGAAACTTTCGCACGCTCTGAAGCGTTCAACCGCCGCCGGACCGCGGTAGGGGGGGGGCCAAAAGCCTCTCAGTTGCCCGGCCACTCCAGGTTCATGAACCGCCCGTTCTCGCTGATCGTCTCGCCGTCGACCATCACGATCCCGCCCTCGCGCAGATCGCACACCATGTCCCAGTGCAGCCCCGACTGGTTCTTCGACCCCGTCTCCGGATACCCCGAACCCACCGCCGTATGGAACGTCCCGCCGATCTTCTCGTCGAACAGCGTGTTCTTCGTGTACCGCGTGATCGAATAGTTCGTCCCCAGCGCCAACTCGCCCAGCCGACACGCCCCTTCGTCCTGGTCGAGCATCTTGATCAGATACTCCTCGTGCTTCGTCGCCGACGCGTCCGCCACCTTGCCCGCCTTGAACCGCAAAACGATATCCTGCACCTCGCGGTCGTTGTGCCACGCCGGAAAACTGTACACCACCACGCCTTCCGCGCTGTCCTCGACCGGCCCGGTAAACACCTCGCCGTCCGGAAAATTCTCATGCCCGCAGCAGTTGATCCACGTCCGTCCCTCCAGGCCGAACCGCACGTCCGTCCCCTGCGGCGTCGTGATCCGCATCTCCTTCTTGCCGTTCAGATAGTCCACCAGCCGCTGCTGACGCTGCGCCACCTTGGCCCACGCCGCCGCCGGATCGTCCTGATCCAGCAGACCCGCCCGATACACGAACTCCTCATACTCCGACAGCGACATCTCAGCGTCCTGCGCGCTCGACTCGCACGGACACTGCGTCCCCACCCACTTGAGCTGGCCCTTCGCCGCCCGCTCGAAAAACCGGTCCTTGAACGGCTTCATCGCCGCCGACTTGATCGCCATCCGCCCCGGATCGCAGTTGCTCAGCGCCTTGGTGTTCTCGCTCCCCCAGATCCCGATCGACCGGTCGATCTTCTCCACCATCGTCCACGTCATCGGCGCGATATACTTGAGCTGCTCGTCGTTGCCGTGCTTGTAGAGTATCTCCGACAGCTCGTCCGGCGTCATGTACACCATCGGATGAGCCCCGGCCAGCACCACCTGACGGTACAGCTCCACGATCAACGGCTCCGCCACCGCCGATCCGCTGATCCGCACCAGATTCCCCGGCTTAACGTCCGCCGAGTAACTCACCAACACCTTCGCCAGCTTCACCAATCGCGGGTCCGCCATGATCGCTCCTGTGGTCGTCTCAGCCGTTGTGATTGCGCGTGCGGTCGTGGAACGCCGCGATCAGGTCCCGCGTAATCGGCCCCGCCGATCCCTGCCCGATCGTCCGGCCGTCGATCTTCGTCACCGGGATCACCTCCGCCGCCGTCCCCGTCAAAAAGCACTCGTCCGCGATGTACAGATCGTACCGCGTCAGGTTCTTCTCGATCACCTCGATCCCTCTGGCCCGGCCCAGCTCCATCACCACCGCCCGCGTCACGCCCTCCAGAATGCCCGCCGCGGTGGGGGGGGTCTCCAACCGGCCGTCACGCACGATGAACACGTTGTCGCCCGTGCACTCCGCCACGAAACCCTCGTGGTTCAGCATGATCGCCTCAAGAACGCCCGCGTCCATCGCCTCGATCTTCGCCAGAATGTTGTTCAGGTAGTTCAACGACTTGATCCGCGCCGATAGCGCATTCGGGTGGTTCCGAATCGTCGTGCACGTGATGATCTCCAGCCCGCGATCGTACACCTCCGGCGGATACATCTCGATCTGGTCCGTGATGATGATCACCTGCGGATTCGACGTCTTCGTCGGCGAAAGACCCAGATATCCCGCACCGCGAGTCACCACCAGCCGGATGTACGCGTCCCGAAGGTTGTTCGCCTTCAACGTCGCGTGGATCGCCTCGATCATCGCCGGCGGCGCCAGCGGAATCGTCAGCCGAATCCCCTTCGCCGAGTCGTAAAGCCGACGGATGTGCGCCTCCAGCTCGAACACCTTCCCGTTGTAGCTGCGTATGCCCTCGAAAACCCCGTCGCCGTACAGCAGCCCGTGGTCGAAGACGCTCACCTTCGCGTCTTCCTTCTCCACCAGCCGCCCGTCCAGATATACCTGCAGTCCCATAGCTTCGGCTCCAAAATGCGCGTGCGGAATGTCGTGTCCCTAAGTGTATCCGTCCCACCCGTTCGGGCAAGCAAATTCACGACCCGCCGCCCGTCCCATCCCAACCCGCGCAAATAACGAGGCCGCCGGATCGCTCCGAAGGCCTCTCATCATAGTTGCCGTTTCGTGAGACCTGTCCGTCCCCGCGGCCGCACGAATTCAGACGCACCGACCCGGAGTGTGTCAGAGTGCCCGCCACAAGGAACTGCTTCTTTCCCTACCCCTCCCAGGCGACGCCTCAATGTGTCGCGCTCGGTGGCGGGGCACTCCGGCTCACACTCGTGTTGCCAGTATCGCTTGTCCCTTGGGCGACGAGAATCACCGCCCAAAGAAAAAGCCGGACCAAGGCCCATGCCCCGCCCGGCTTGATCTGTAACCTAACAAAATGAACCACAACTGTCAACCCGAGAACAACCCCCGCCTACGCTTTTTCCGCCGTCGTCTTGCCCCCACAAGACCGAATACCGCCATAACCCTATGGCAAATAGATTGTTAGGACGGCATGCACGCTCGCTGGCAACAAAGAAATTGACCGTTTTCTAACAATCCCCCTCCGCCAGCCGATCGCCCGACGTCTCGTCGACCCTTGAAACCCAACGACGCTTTGGTACCATAGGACCTGACCGCTGCCGGCAACCTCGTTTCAGGAGTACAGGGTGATCAAGTTCAGTGTGTTTCGCGACGGCCAACCCGCGGGTGACGTGGATCTCCAAGCCTCCTACCTCGTCGGGCCCGACGACGTCCCCATCCGCGGGCAGATCGCCTTCGCCGACGGGGCGATCACCTGCCAGAAATCCACCGAGGACGCCGCCGCCCTGGCCGTGATGTGGGAAGTGCCCGGCTGCGGCAGATACCTCCTCCAGACCACCCGCCTCGCCGACCGATCCGAACCCTACAACCTCAACCTCGAACTGGCCCGCTGGCGGCTCATGCGGATCAGCCAGAAAATGGAGGACTGGGCCCTCTTCGACTTCCCGCACATGGAGCACATCGCCCGACAGATCCAGACCGCCCGCGACCTCTTCATCGAGGCCCTTCAGAAACAGGGCGATCCCGCACGGGTCGCCGTCATCGCCGACCAGTCCCTCAAGCTCTCAACCGAAGCCGGCGAGTCCCTCGCCAAGTTCCACGCCCACAAGATGCTCGGACCCCGCCTCCAGCTCGGAGGCCTCAGCCGCAAGCTCTTCGGCTGCCGCATCGATCCCGACGCCGCGCCCGAAACCCTCACGCCGGACGTCATCTCTGCCCTCAATTTCATCCAGCTCCCCCTCCGCTGGGCCGACGTTCAGCCGGCCCGCAACCAGTTCGCCTTCGCCAAGTACGACCGATGGTTCGAACTCCTCGTCAAAAACCGAGTCACCATCAAGCTCGCCTCCGTCGTCCGCCTCGACGACCACAACCTGCCGCCCTGGCTCAAGAAGGGCAACGTGGACTTCGACGCCATCCGCGACCTTGTCCACGAATACCTCGCCCACGTCGCCAAACGCTACGGCAAGTACATCCGCGGCTGGACCATCGTCAGCGGTATCCACGGCGAAAACTACTTCAGCCTCAGCTTCGACCAGATCCTCGAACTGACCCGACTGCTCGCTCTCCGCGCCAAGCAGGTCTGCCCGCGCGCCACCACCGTCGTCGAAATCCTCTGCCCCTGGGGCGAATACTACGCCCACAACCCGCGGACCATCCACCCCTTCCTCTACGCCGACATGGTCTCCCAAAGCGGAATCAACTTCGACGCCTTCGGCCTCAGGCTCCCCGTCGGCGTGCCGCAGTTGGGCATGTACATGCGTGACATCCTCCAGATCTCCGCCATGATCGACCGCTACGCCATCCTCGGCAAACCGCTGCACCTGACCACCGCCGCACCCTCTCAGCCTGTCGAAAACAACGGCAAGGGCGCCGGCGGCCACTGGAACGCCCCCTGGTCGCCGCAGATCCAGGCCCGATGGCTCGAAATGTTCTACCAGATCGCCCTCAGCAAACCACAGGTCGACTCCGTCACCTGGGACTGCCTCGCCGACGACTCCGACCCCCAGGCCGTCTCCCACTCAGGCCTGCTCACCGCCGACCTTCAGCCCAAACCCGCCTTCGCCGCCATGCGAGAACTCGAAAAACGCCTCTCCGAGGTCAAAGCCTCGCTGAAGTCCGAGCCGCCAAAGTAGGGGAGTCCCCGTGCCCGACCACCGCGACCGCGCCTGGCGAAGCTACCAACTGGCCTTCACCGCCGTCCTGCTGCTGATCATCCTCGCCGACGTCGCCATCATCGCCTGGCGTGCCGCCTGCGCTCCGCCGCCGCGGACCATCGCCTCCGCCCTCGCGCCGCAAACGCTCCTGCTCGATCCCGACACCGCCTCCCCCGACGCCCTCGCCCGCGTTCCCGGCCTCAGTCGCCGACAAATCCAAGCCATTATCGACTACCGCCAAGCCCGCCTCGCTCAATTCCCCGATCGCCGATGCTTCACCACCCTTGACGACCTCGACCAGGTCCCTCACATCGGACCCAAAACCCTCGACAAGATCAAAAAACACCTCCACTTCCCGCCGCCAACTGAAATGTGATCCCGCTCCGCGAGCGATGGTCTGCGGACGAACCGGTAGCGATAATCAAAGTATGGGATTCCCTGCGCAGCGCACTCCGGCTGCTCAGACATGAGCTTCGACTACGTCGCAGTGCCTTGCCGACGAATCTCAACCGGCTTGACCGGCTCAACGTCTTCCTTCGGCGGTGTCTCTTCGATCGGTCCGCAGCAGCCGCACGACTCCTGCTCCGTGTGGTTGTTCCGCTCGATCTCCGCGATCTTCTGAACCCGTCGCGAATGCCGCCCGCCCTCGAACGGCGTCTCCAACCAGACCTCCACGATCCGACGCATCAGCGCCTCGCCGATCAGGTCCGCCGGAAGGCAGAGCACGTTCGCGTCGTTGTGCTGACGCGACATCTGCGCCGTCAACTCGTCATGGCACAACGCCGCGCGAATCCCCGCCACCTTGTTCGCCGAAATCGACACGCCCAGCCCCGTCCCGCAAAGCAGAATCGCACGGTCCGCCTGACGGCCCGCCACCGCCTTCGCCACCGGATACGCCACGTCCGGATAGTCGAACGCCTTCGTCGAGTCCGTCCCGAAGTCCGACACTTCATAGCCGAGCTGCTCGAGCAGAGGCTTGAGCTTCTCTTTCGCAAAGTAACCGCGGTGGTCCGATCCCAGGGCAATCTTCATCGGAAAAGTTCCCTTAAGCGATCCCGGATCGCGTCCTCAAGCCGTTGGGCACATGCCACATACGCCGCCGGCGGCTGACCCAACGGGTCGGAGACGCCTTGATCCTTCTCTACCAATTCTACTCTATCTCGAGCCCCCGGGACAAGGCCGCTTACGAATTCCACGTGGTCCGGCGTCATCGCGAACACCGCATCCGCCCGGTTCACCAGCTCCGGAACAAGCGGCCGACTCCGGTGATGCGAAATGTCCGCCCCCATCCCCCGCATCGCCTCCACCGCCTCCGGACTCGCCGGAAAACCCGACATCCCCATCGTCCCCGCACTGACCACCGAAATCCCCATCCCCTCCAGCTCATCCGGGATCACGCCCAGCTCATCCGCCAGAATCCGCTGGCACAGCCCCTCCGCCATCGGCGACCGGCACGTATTGCCCGTACATACAAATAGTACATTAAATCTGGACATTTTCGCCACCGCGTCCGCCCCGATCACGCCCTCCCGGAGCACCTCAAACCCGCTGCGATCCACCCGCACCACCGTCGATGACCCACGAAATCGCGTCGGACCGCCGTCCACCACCAGATCGACCTGCTCGCTGTCGAAATACCGGCACACCTGATCCGCATCCGTCGGCGGCGGCTCGCCCGACGGGTTCGCCGACGGGGCCACCACCGGCCCACCGGCCGCCGAAAGGAGCTTCGACGCCGCCGGATGGTCCGGGCAACGTAATCCTATCGCACTGTCCGAAAACAACTTATCGTAATCATGGCCGAATCTGGCCCTCGCCTCCCGGTCCTGGGCCGCCGTCAACTCGACCACCAGCGTGATCGGGCCCGGCCACCCCTTGCGAGCCAGCACCTTCGCGTACCACGGCGGGTCGGCCACGTACTCGTACATGCCACGCCGATGCGCCAGATGCACCGTATACGGCTTATCACTCGGCCGATTCTTCACTGCGTGCAGCTTATCCAACGCCCCAGCCACCGTCGGGCACGCCGCCAGACCGTACACCGTCTCCGTCGGAAACGCCACGATCCCGCCCCGGCTCAGAATCTCCGCCGCACGCGAGACCCACTCATCGCCGGACGTCGCAACTTCAACGCGATTTATATTTTGTGTCGGCTGCTCTGTCATCGGAACCAATTATCTGGCCCACCAACAGGCAAGTCAAGTTCACCCACCCTTTTAATTTGTCTGTTAAGTTGTTGATATCTATAATTACCCACGGTTACGCAGACGGGGAAATATAGGCATGATAGAGAACATCCTGGCCATCATCAATCCCATCTCCGGCTACGCCCGGGCCCGACAACTCCCCATGAAACTCCAGCGGCGCCTCCGCGACGAAGGCTTCAGCACCCGCATCCACATCACCCAGGGCCCCAACGACGCCACCGACTATGTCCACCGCCATGGCGGCGACTTCGACCTCGTCATCGCCTGCGGCGGCGATGGCACCGTCCGCGACGTCGTCTCAGCCGCCTCCGTCGAGAACATCCCCGTCACCGTCTTTCCCACCGGCACCGAAAACCTCTTTTCCAAGGAACTCGGCATCACCTCCGACCTCGACTGCATGGTCCGCATGCTCCGACACGGACACTTCATCGACATCGACATGGCCACCGTCAACGACAAACGCTTCCTGCTCCTCTCCGGCATCGGCTTCGACGCCCGCGTCCTGCTGATGCTCAATCGCTTCCGCACCGGCAACATCACCCACCTGACCTACTTCTGGCCCATCTGGCGAACTTTCTGGGAATACGACTTCCCGCCCATCAACGTCCAAGCCGACGGCCAGCTCGTCATGGACAACGAACCGGGCCTCGTCTTCATCTCCAACATCCGCCGCTACGCCGTCGGACTCCAGATCTGCAAACGCGCCGAGAAGGACGACGCCCGCATGGACCTGTGCATCTACAAGACCGACCACCAAATCTCTCTCCTCGCCCACGCCTGGCGAACCGTCCTCGGCCGACACGTCGATCACCCGAACGTCGTCTACCGCCAAGCCTCCGACATCAAGATCTGGTCCGACCGTGAGATCCCATTCGCCGTCGACGGCGACCCAGCCGGCTTCCTCCCCGCCACCTATCAGGTCCTCCCAAAAGCCCTCAAAGTCCTCGTCCCGCCGGAATAGACCATTCAGGACTCGGGGCCGGCGACTCCCGATCCGGTAGGGCGGGAGGTTCTCGCCCAAGGCCAGGTCCACCCGCCATCCGACCCGCGTTGGCTCACCGGCCGCCGGCGCCACGATTGTGATTGACGCGTCGCTCGTGTAATATACCCGCTTCGCAAACGTCCCATGATTCGTATTCAACGAACCAACGGCGTCAACGGAGGAACCATATGAACGAAGACCAACTCCGATCCCCACACCACCTCAGAATCCGCACCATCCTCCGCATCGATGGCCAGCCCCCTTTCGCCAGCCTCTGAATCCGGAAGTGAGAAGATGTTTGTCAAACTTGAGCAAATAAACCACCGACCGCAACCATTTGAATTCTACACGGCGGCCGACCTCTGGACCAATGAGCACACCGCCAGGCAGATGCTCGCCTTTCATCTGAACGAGGAAATCGATCTCTCCTCGCGCAAGCGCGAATTCATTGATCGGTCGGTGGAGTGGATCGACTCCCACTTTCACATCGGGCCCCGTCTGAGAATCGCCGATTTCGGCTGCGGCCCCGGACTCTATACGACGCAGCTCGCAAGACGGGGGGCGAGCGTGACCGGCATCGACTTCTCGTCCAACTCGCTTGCTCACGCCCGCAAGGTCGCCGACCAGGAACAACTGAACATCGCCTACGTGAACCAGGACTACCTTCAGTATGAGACGACGGAGCGATTCGACCTGATCCTGATGATCATGTGCGACTTCTGCGCGCTGAGCCCCAGTCAGAGGCGCCGGATGCTCGCAAAGTTTCACAGGTTGCTTGCTCGCGGCGGAGCCGTCCTCCTGGATGTCTATTCGATCAACGCCTTCGAACGCCGCCAAGAGGCGGCATCATACGGCCTGAACCTGCTCGATGGCTTCTGGTCGCCCAACCCTTACTACGGATTCCTCAACACCTTCAAATATGACGCGGAGAAGGTGGTTCTCGACAAGTACACAATTGTGGAGCCCCAACGGACGCGGACAGTCTACAACTGGCTGCAACACTTCACCCCCCAAAGCATCGAAGTCGAATTACGCGAAGCCGGTTTCATGATGGACTCGCTGTTCGCCGATGTCGCGGGAACCCCCTTTGACCCCACAGCCGATGAGTTCGCCGTGGTCGCAAGACATTCTTGAACTCGTAATCCGGTAGTAAACCGGTAGGGCGGGAGGTTCTCGCCCAAGGCGAGGTTCACCCGCCTTCCGACCCGCGTTGACTCACCGGCCGCCAGCACCACGATTGCGATCGATGCGTCGCTCGTGTAACATATCCACTTCGCAAACGTCCCATGATTCGTATTCAACGAACCAACGGCGTCAACGGAGGAACCATATGAACGAAGACCAACTCCAATCCCCACACCACCTCAGAATCCGCACCGTCCTCCGCGTCGGCGGACCGCTGATCGCCGCCACCGGCTTCCTGTTCACCATCGTCGGCATGGCCAGCTTCTTTGCCGCGATCGCCGGTTCAGGATTCCCGCGCCTCTTCTGGTGTTGCTTCGTCGGCGGACCGCTGATGTTCCTCGGCACCGCCATGTGCATGTTCGGCTACCTCGGAGCCTTCCAACGCTACGCAGCCGGCGAAACCGCTCCCGTCGCCAAAGACACCATCAACTACATGGGCCAAAACACCCAACCCGGCCTCAAAGCCGCCGTCAAAGCCATCGCCCAAGGAATCCGCGAAGGCCAAGAAGATGAGGATGAGAAGCCATAGCAGAGCGGTTCGCATGCCACCGAAACAACGGGGATTCGGGGTTGGGGATTCAGGAATCGGGGAAAGAAAGGGACGAACATGGGGCGCGAAATCAATAGCTGTCACGATCTGCGGGTTTGGCAGGAAGGGATGAGGCTGGTCACGGACGTGTATGAACTCGCTCGGCGGCTTCCGAACGAGGAAAAGTTCGGCATCATACCACAGATGTGTCGGGCGGCGGTTTCCGTGCCCGCCAATATCGCCGAAGGGCACGGCTCCAGCCATCGCAAAGTGTTCCTCAACCATCTCTCGATCACCCGCGGCTCATTGATGGAACTGGAGACGTATCTCCTCCTGATCGTTCAGCTTCAGTTCCTCGAACCGCAGAATACCCAGGCGATACATCAACGAATTCAGACTGTCGGCAAGCTGACCAGCGCCCTGATCCGTGCCCTCAAACGCCGCTCATCTCCCAGCCCCAAAACTGAGCCTCACCGACAGCAGCCAGAATCGGGAACTCAAACCCCGCGTCCCAGCCGTCACCTCATCTCCTAATCCCGAATCCCCAACCCCCAACCCCCAGTCCCCAGAATCTCCTTGTCCCCGATGATCCCTCAGCCATAAGATAGTTCTCACCAAAACCCGAGGCCCAAACATGAATGCACTACCGAAACTGACTCTCCCCCAAGGCCAGATCGGCCCATACCCCATCGGCGGCCCGGACGCCCGCATGGTCGTTGTCGCAGGACCGTGCGTCATCGAATCCCTCGACCACTGCCTCACCGTCGCCGGCCGCGTCGGCGAAATATGCAAAGCCATCGACCTCCCGTGCTTCTTCAAAGCCAGCTTCGACAAGGCCAACCGCTCCAGCATCGACTCCTACCGCGGCCCGGGCCTCGAAAAGGGTCTCGAAATCCTCGCCGAAGTCAAACGCCGCACCGGCCTGCCCATCGTCACCGACATCCACACGCCCGACCAGGCCGCCCCAGCCGCCCAGACCGTCGACGTCCTCCAGATCCCAGCCTTCCTCGCCCGACAGACCGACCTGCTCGTCGCCGCCGCCCAAACCGGCCGTTGCGTCAACGTTAAGAAGGCCCAGTTCATGGCCCCCTGGGACATGGAAAACGTCCGCGATAAACTCCGCTCCGCCAACGCCCCCCACGTCGTCTTCACCGAACGCGGCGTCTTCTTCGGCTACAACCGCTGGGTCGTCGATTTCCGGGCCATCGAATGGATGCACCAGCTGGGCATACCCGTCCTCATGGACGCCACCCACGCCGCCGCCGACCCGGGCGGTATGGGCAAAGCCTCCGGCGGTCAGCGAGACATGGGCGCCCTCCTTGCCCGCGCCGGAGTCGCAGCCGGGGCCGACGGACTCTTCCTCGAAGTCCACGACAACCCCGAAAAGGCCAAATCCGATGCCGCCACCGTCCTGCCCCTCGACTGGCTGCCCGAACTCCTCGAACAGTGCCTCAAAATCTACCAAACCGTCCGAAAATAGCGATTTCTCCCGGCCCTTCTGGACGAATCCCACACTTGGGTCGTCATACGTATTACAGCTCCATTTGCCGACCCTCGCCCCCGGCGACCATGACCTGCTCATCGCCGCCGACAGCCGATCCGCCGGACTCTCGACCGTTCCCCTCCGTATCTTCCGCGTCCTCCGTGCAAAAAACCCTTGCATTTCTTTGTATATATATTTATACATATAGGCAAAGACGCGGACTCGCGACAAAAGGACGCCAAATCATGACGCCGTTTCAGATCGACCCCAACCGCCCGGTGCCCCTTCACAGCCAGATCCGCGACGGCATCCAGGCCCTGATCCGCGACGGCGCCCATCAACCCGGCGACCTGCTCTTCACCGAAGTCGGCCTCAGCCGACAGTTCGGCGTCAGCCTCGGTCCCATCCGCCAAGCCATCAACCACCTCGTCGCCGAAGGCCTCCTGATCCGCCGACGCGCCAAGGGTGTCTTCCTCGCCGAACCCCAACAAACCGCCGCGCAGAAAGTCACCTTCGTCATCCCCGACGTCGGCCACAGCTTCTACGGCTCAATGCTCCGCGGCGGCGAACAGTGCGCCCGCCAACTCGGCTATGACCTCCTCGTCGCCAACTCCGACTTCGACCTCCAAGCCGAGACCGATATCCTCGGACGACTCGCCCAGACCGAACCGCACGCCGTCGTCCTCTGCCACATCGGCGGCGACCAGTGCCGCCGCCAGGTCGAAGAACTCATCGCCAGAGGCTTCGTCGTCGTCATGGTCGACACCCGCCTCGGCGATCTGCCCGTCGATACTGTCGAAAACGACAACTTCCAGATCGGCCTGGACGCCACGAACCACCTCCTCGCCCACGGCCATCGCCGCATCGTCCACCTGACCAGCAGCGAGTGGCCGAACTCCGCTGTGACCGCCCGCCGAGACGGCTACGCCAATGCCATGGTCCAGGCCGGCCTCCAGCCGGTCGTCCAAACGATCCATCAACCCGGCGACCGATGGGAAATCGACGTCGAACGCCGCGTCACCCAATGGATCGAAAGCCTCAGCCAGCCGCTTCCCACTGCCATCTTTGCCATCAACGACACCGAATGCGTGGGCATCATCCGCGGCCTGATCGCCGCCGGCCTCGACGTCCCCACGGATCTATCCCTCATCGGCTGCGCCGACCTCGACCTGGCCCGCGCCCTGACCGTCCCGCTGACCACCATCGACCAGGACAGCTACGGCATGGGCCGCCGGGCCGTCCAACGGGCCGTTGACCGACTCGAAGGACGACTCGCCGGCGACCCGACCAACGAAATCCATCCGCACCGCCTCGTCGAGCGAATGACCGTCCGCGAACTCGGCTCGCACGCAACCAACCGCCGCCGAACCTCCGGACAGGTCGCCGCAAAGAGCATCAAACCATAGAAGTCCAAAACTCGGAGCAGGCCATGAACGCCGACCATCCAAAACATTCGCCGCCAAACGCCAAAGCCTTCACCCTCATCGAACTCCTCGTCGTCGTCGCCATCATCGCCGTCCTGGTCTCCATCCTCTTGCCCGCCCTGGCCAGCGTCCGCAAACGGACGAAGGACTTGATGTGCGAGACAAATCTCCGGTCGCTCTGGCAGGCCACGCTGCTCTACGCCCAGGACAATCACGATCGGCTTCCACCGGTGCCGTGGACCTCCGCCGCATGGTCCGAGCCGCAGCACAACCAGAGCTTCTGGGTCGATCAACTGGTTCCGTACATCGCCAAAAGCCTCCAGATCGAACTGGTGCCCGGCAAGGTCGACCACATCTTCCGCTGCCCGTACGACGGCACCTGGGACGGTTGGGGCCGCCGATCGTCCTATATGGTCTACCCCGAACTCGCCCAGAACGGCTGGATGCTGACCGCCTTCTCCCAGCCATCCCGAACCACCTACATGAAGGACGTCATATACCTCTGGCACCTCGATCCCATCAGCATGAGAGGATGCAACATCTCGTTCCTCGACGGGCACGTGGAATACGCCCCGGGCTCACGGGCCGATTACTGGTACTGGGAGTAGCGTTCACTTCTGTCGCCAGATCGCAAGATGCCGAAAGGCCGCTTGCCGCAATCGTTACGAACTAAAAGGAGCACCGATGCGCGGACTCAACATCCTGGCCGGACTGATAGTCGGTTTCACCCTCGGCGGCGCTTGCACCGCCGACCGCACCCGCGTCTCCCCCGCGGCCACCGGCGCCAACGCCATGTTCAACATGGCGGGCCTGTACTACGGAACCCTGCCGGCGTCGCACCCCGAATCCCGCCGGGCCGAATTCGCCAAACTCCTCCAGGATCGCGAAATCCGGCTCCTGCGGTTTCCCGGCGGCACGCTGGGCAACTCAAGCTTCCTCGCCGACAACGACGAGGTCATGCGCTCGGTCCTCGGCGCCAGCGGCTATCCGGAAGGGGACCCCAACAAGTTCGTCACGCTCTGGCAGTTCCTCGACTTCTGCAAGGAAACCGGCACCATCCCGGTCTTCCACGTCAACATGCTGCTCCACACCGACGGCGAGAAGGTCTACCAGCTCACCGAAGCCGGCAGCACCGAAAGCCTGGTCCCGCCCACCGTGCAGCTCGACCCCGCCAAACGCGCCGACGCCGCTGAGGCCCTCACCAGACTCGTCGTCAAGGTCCGCGAAAAAGGCTTCTCCCTCAACCACTGGGAACTCGGCAACGAGGAATACGGCTATCCCCGCATGAAACCCTCCGACTACGCCGATATCGCCATCCGGTTCATCCGCGCCATCCGCCAAGCCGACGCACAGGCGATGATCTGGGTGACCCTGGGTTCCAACTTCTGCTCCGAATCCGACCGCCAGACCATCCCGCCCTGGTCGCAGGAGGTGCTCGCCCAACTGCGAAAAGCGGGCCTGACCGACGACAAAAACCTCGGCTTCACCCTCCACTACGTCTGGCCGGAATACATCCACGCGTACACCGACATGGTCAAACGCTTCGGCTTCAAACCGCGATTCGCCGTCACCGAATTCCACATGGCCGGACTCGGCGACTATTCCGACCTCTGCCCCCGCTTCGGATACGCCCTCGAACTCGCGCCCTATCTGATCAGCATGGTCAGGCTGCCCGCCGTGCGGATGCTCTGCATCCACGAACTGATCAGCCAGAACTTCGGCATCCTCCACTACAATCAACGAAGCTACGGCCCGCCCGGAATGGAAACCTGGGACGCCTCGCTGGGCTACCAGTCGATGCCCTCCGCCTACGTCTACGAACTCTTCGGCAAACTCATCGGCGGCCGCATCATCGAAGACGACGTGACCGACGCCAACCGACTCGTCGTCGAACGGGACAACGAACGCCGCATCTTCTTCATCAACCGCACGGTCAACCCGACCACCGTCGAATGGAGCCGCCGGATCGTGGGAGCAAGCGCCGCCCGATTCGAATGCCAAACCCTCATCCCCAGCACCAGACCGGAAGGGGGGACCGATGAGGATGAGGCCTCAGCCCAGGCCCTCGGCCGATCCGCCTATCCGGGCGATCCGCTCCGCGCCGACGCGGTCCGACACGAACAGCAGACAGGCGACATCGGACCCAAAGGGCTGACGCTGACCGTCCCGTCCTACAGCATCAATCTCATCCGCTGCCTGCCGAACGATGAATAGCCGCCTTCATCAGCGGGTGCCGTTGCTTCGACCAACAGAAAACTCGCTATGGGAGCATTGAAAATGAAGAGTATCCCCTGTGTGCTGACCGCCATCGTCACCGGGTTCTTCTGTGCCAGCGCCGCCCTCGCCGAACCGCATACCGTCTCGCCCCTCCTGGCCGGGGCCAACCTCCAGTTCAACGACTGCGGCTTCTACTACGGCTCCCTGCCCGCCGACGCCCCCGAATCCCGCCGGGCCGAATTCGCCGACCTCATGAAGCAAATCGGCATCGGCGTCCTCCGCTATCCCGGCGGATGGTTCGCCCACGAATTCATCCCCGACAATGACCAGGCCATGCTCGAAGTCCAGCAATTCGCCCTCTGGCCCCAGTCCGACAAGAAGGTCTATCCCGACATCTGGCGATGGCTCGACTTCTGCATGCAGACCAACATCGAACCGCTCTTCCAGGTCAACACGCTCCTCTACTTCGCCGACGGCAAAATGTACCGCCTCACCGAAGGCGCGTCCGACCGCCGTGGGGCCAAGGAGGCCACCCCCGACCCCTCCAAACGCTCAGCCGCCGCCGACGCCCTCGCCCAACTCGTCAAAAAAACCACCCAACGCGGCTATGCCGTCCGACACTGGGAACTCGGCAATGAGGAATATAGCGGCTACCCCGCCGCCGACTACGCCGACGTCGCCATCCAATTCACCAATGCCATCCGCCAAGCCGATCCCAACGCGATCATCTGGATCACCCTCGGCGACAACAGCCTCCGCGACCCAAAAAGCGATTTCTACAAATGGGCCCAGACCGTCCTCGCCGCCTGCCGCGACGCCGGCCTCAACAAGGACCCCAACGTCCGCTTCACCCTCCACTACTCATGGCGGGCCATCGTCGACGCCGCCGACAAACTCGTCCGCCAGTACGGTTTCCAGCCGCGATTCGCCATCACCGAGTTCCACATGGCCGGCACCGGACCCTACTGGGACCTCTCACCCCGTTTCGGCTATGCCCTCGACCTCGCCAAATACCTCATCGAAATGGCCGCCGACCCGCGTGTCGAAATCCTCTGCATCCACGACCTCGACTCCCAGAACTTCGGCATCATCCACTACAACCAGCGCAGCTACGGCCTGCCCGGCATGCAAACCTGGGACGAAAGCCTCGGCTACCAGCTCATGCCCTCCGCCCGCACCTACGAACTCTTCAGCCGGACGGTAGGGGGGCAGGTCATCCCGCAAGCCTCCGACCCCAACCGCCTCGTCGTCGAGAAAGACGGCCATCGCGTCATCTTCGTCGTCAACCACACCGTCAACCCCATGACCGTCGAATGGGGTCCGCAAATCGTCGGCAAAGGCAGCGCCAAATTCACCCGCCACACCATCACGCCCGCCGACAAAAGCAAGGACGACCCGCGCCGCGTCGATCAGACGGCTGAGGAAACCCAGCAGGGTGCCATCGCCAACGGCCGCCTCACCGTCGAGCTGCCCTCCATGAGCGTCTCCGCCGTCATCTGCACCAGGTGACGGAGGTCCGTCGGACCCAAAACCGCCGCAACGCCTCCCAAAGAACTGCGACCGTCAGGGAGCGGGGCCTTTCTCCCGGCCGATTCACCTGACTTCCAACGCGCTATCCTTCCCTCCAATTCCACCTCCCAGCCAACGCCTCCGCACGCGGCATCCCCGGCTTTTCCTTTGACTATACCTCCGATCTCCCCTAGAATCTCTGTCAATTGTCTCATGCCGACCGGTATCTCGGGGCGTCTGAGACAACGGTTCACAGCGTGGGGAAAGTCGTCGCCCGCCGCGTCCACGGACGTTTCGGCGGCCGCAGCGACAACAAGCCGAATGGGGTGCGGTACTCACGAACGGCGCAAGTGCGTGGTTCCTGATCCCCCAATCGGCAACCGCGGGCGAAATGGCTGCCTCTATCGCCGGCCCACGAAGCCGGACCGGGAGGAAATGAACGTGGCGAGAACAAAACGCACCTCCGAACCCTCAGCCCTGCCCAAAGCGCCCACTGGCATCATCGGCTTCGACGAGATCACCTTCGGCGGACTCCCAAAAGGCCGGCCCACCCTCGTCGCCGGAGAACCCGGCAGCGGAAAAACCCTCTTCTCCAGCGAGTTCCTCGTCCGAGGCATCACCCAGTTCGACGAACCCGGCGTATTCATGGCCTTCGAGGAAACCGCCGAGGACCTGACCAAAAACGTCGCCTCCCTCGGCTTCGACCTCAACGATCTCGTCCGCCGAAACAAGCTCGCCATCGACTTCGTCTACGTCGAACGCAGCGAAATCGAGGAAACCGGCGAATACGACCTCGAAGGCCTCTTCGTCCGACTCGCCCTCGCCGTCCAGCAGGTCAACGCCAAACGAGTCGTCCTCGACACCGTCGAAGCCCTCTTCTCCGGATTCACCAACCCCTCCATCCTCCGAGCCGAACTCCGTCGCCTCTTCCGTTGGCTCAAGGAACGCGACCTCACCGCCGTCATCACCGCCGAACGCGGCGAAAACACCCTCACCCGCTACGGCCTCGAAGAATACGTCGCCGACGCCGTCATCGTCCTCGACCACCGAGTCCACGACGAAATCTCCACCCGCCGACTCCGAGTCGTCAAATACCGCGGCTCCTCGCACGGCACCAACGAATACCCCTTCCTCATCGGCGACCGCGGAATCTCCGTCCTCCCCATCACCTCCATCGGCCTCCACCACGTCGTCTCCACCGACCGTATCTCCTCCGGCGTCGCCGGCCTCGACCTGATGCTCGGCGGACGCGGCTACTACCGCGGCTCCACCATCCTGATCTCCGGTACCGCCGGAACCGGAAAAACCACCTTCGCCGCCCACTTCGCCAAAAAACTCTGCCAAGACGGCGGCCGATGCCTCTATCTGCCCATGGAGGAATCCCCCAGCCAGATCGTCCGCAACATGCATTCCATCGGCCTCGACCTTCAGCCATGCCTCAAGAAAGGCCTGTTGCGATTCGAACCCATGCGATCCACCCTCTACGGCCTCGAAATGCACCTCCTGACCATCCACCGACTCGTCGAGGAATTTAAACCCGACGCCGTCGTCCTCGACCCCATCACCAACTACCTGGCCATCGGGGCCGAAGCGGACATCAAGTCGCTCCTCACCCGCGTCACCGACTACCTCAAGTCCCAGCGGATCACCACCGTCATGACCAGCCTCACCCACGGAGGCGAAACCATCGAAGGCTCCAACGCCGCCGTCTCCTCCCTCGTCGACACCTGGATCCTCCTCCGAAGCGTCGAATGCAGCGGCGAGCGAAACCGCGTCGCCTACGTCCTCAAGTCCCGCGGCATGTCCCACTCCAACCAGCTCAGCGAATACACCCTCTCCGCCGACGGCGTCCGTTTCATCCAGCCCTACATCGGGCCCGCCGGCGCCCTCACCGGCTCGGCACGCGTCAGCCGCGAGGCGATCGAACAGGCCCAGGCCGCCGAGGCAAGTCAACAGATCGACCTCAAACGACGCGAACTCGACCGCAAACGACGAATGCTCGACGCACAGATCGCCCTCCTCCAGGCTCGTTTCGAAGGTGAACAGCAGGAAACCGAGCAGGCCATCGCACAGCAAAGAACCCGCGCCGATATTCTACAACAGGACCGCCGCGACATCGCAAAACTCCGCCACATCGCCAACCACGGCCGCGAGCAGCCGGCCCGTGCGAAAAGCGCCAACAAAGGAAAAAAGAAATGACCGCCGATAAAGACAACAAAGCAAAAACCGCCGCCGCGGACCAAAGCGATACCGACCGCGACTTCTGGGAACTCCGACTCTACGTCGCCGGACAGACCCCAAAGTCCCTGACCGCCTTCGCAAACCTTAAACGAATCTGCGAGGAGCACCTCCAGGGCAAGTACACCATCGAGGTCATCGACCTCCTCGAAAACCCCCGGCTCGCCCAGGGCGACCAGATCCTCGCCATTCCCACTCTGGTCCGAAAGCTCCCCGAACCCGTGCGAAAAATCATCGGCGACTTGTCCAACGAGGAACGCGTCCTGATCGGCCTGGACCTGCGGCCCAGATAACCACGCGCCCCGGCCAATGAGGGCCGAAGCGCTTTAAAAAGGATGGGACCATACAAATGACATCGAAGCAACGCGACGACAAGACCAGAGACTTCGAACGGGCCGCCGAGGAGGCAGCCGGCCACCCGTACGTCCTGCGGCTCTACATCGCTGGCAAGACCGAACGCTCCATGCACGCCATCGAGCAGATCCGCAGCGTCCTCGAACAACGCCTGCCCGGCCGCTACGAACTCGAAGTCATCGACGTCCACCAGCATCCCGAAATGGTCCGCGCCGACCAGGTCATCGCCGTGCCCACCCTCGTCAAAAAACTCCCCGAACCCCTCCGAAAAATCATCGGCTCCATGGCCGACCAGGACCGACTCCTCATCGGCCTCGACCTCCTGCCCAGGGAGGACAAACCATGACCCGCGACACAGATACCCGTAGGGTGCGTCGTCCCGACGCACCGTTCTCCGCTCGCACCTCCAATCACCCTCCGGCCGCCAACGCCCCATCTTGCATTTTGCACTTTGCTATTTTCTATTTTCATTCTGTCTTTCTCTATCGCTTCCGCGGAGCATCCGCCGACCATGACCGATAACGAAAAAAACATCCCGATCTCCAACCTCCCGTCCGATGAAGCCCAGGAAACCCTCCGCGCCATCCGCGACGGAGAAATCGACGCCCTCGTCGTCGCCGCCCCGGACGGCGAAAAAGTCTACACCCTCACCGGCGCCGAACGGCCCTACCGCGTCTTCGTCGAAAACATGACCGAAGGCGCCGTCACCCTCAGCCCCGACGGCGCCATCCTCTACGCCAACCGACGCTTCGCCGAAATGGTCCACCTGCCCGTCGAGTACGTCATCGGTTCCTCCATCCTGCCCCTCTTCGGGTCCGCCGACCGCCACGCCTTCCAAGCCCTCCTCCGCGCCGCCGCCCAATCCGCCCAAACCGCCGAATGCGTCTTCCAACTCGCCGACGACGCCACCGTTCCCGTCCACGTCTCCGCCAGTCCCCTCCAGGCCGAAACCCTCGACGCCGTCGCCGTCGTCGTCACCGACCTGACCGAACAGAAACGCCGCGACGAAGTCCTCGCCGCCGAACGACTCGCCCGGTCCATCCTCGAACAGGCCACCGAGCCCATCGTCGTCTGCGACGACCGCGGACGCATCATCCGCGCCAGCCGCGCCGCCCGTGAACTCTGCGGCCGCGACCCCCTCTTCCAGCCCTTCAACGACCTCTTCCCCCTCCACCTCGAAGACGGCCGCCCGCTGCGATTCTGTCTCGACAACGGAAAACCAAACCCCACCGATCCTGCCCCCCTCTGTCTCTGCCAGGGCGTCAAGGCCACCGAAGCCCTTTTCGAAAATAACGGACGCAGAAACCTGCTCGTCAACGCCGGGCCCCTCCGCGACGGCCACGACCGCATCGTCGGCTGCGTCGTCACCCTCACCGATATCACCGATCGCAAGCTCGCCGAACTGGCCCTCCAACGCTCTCGCGACCAGCTCGACCAACTCGTGCATCAGCGCACCGAACAGCTCGCCCGCTCAAACGCCGACCTCGAACACTTCGCCTACATCGCCTCTCACGACCTCCGCGAACCCCTCCGTACCGTCGCCTCCTTCGTCGAACTCCTCCAACGACGCTACAACGACCGCCTCGACGATGACGCCCGCTCCTACATCAAATACGCAGCCGACGGGGCCAAGCGAATGAACAGCCTGATCCAGGACCTCCTCGCCTACTCCCGCATCTCCACCCGAGGCCAGCCGCCAAAACCCACCGACCTCAACGACGCCTTCGAACGCGCCGTCCGGAACGTCCACGCCGCCATCGACGAAACCGATGCCCAGATCACCCACGACCCGCTCCCCACCGTCCCCGCCGACCCCACCCAGATCCTCCAGATATTCCAGAACCTCCTCGAAAACGCCATCAAGTTCCGAAGCGGCAAACCCCCGCGCATCCACGTCTGGGCCGAGCGACGCGATCCCGACTCCGTCACCATCGCCGTCCGAGACAACGGCATCGGAATCGCCCCCGAATTCGCCGACCGAATCTTCGTCCCATTCCAGCGACTCCACACCCACCAGAAATACCCCGGAAGCGGAATAGGACTCGCCATCTGCCAACGCATCGTCCAACGACACAACGGGAAAATCTGGGTCGAATCTCAACCCGAACAGGGCGCCACCTTCTTCTTCACCCTCCCAACCCACGCCTGACCACCTGCGGAACCTCCGGCCCCGCTCACGCCTTCTCCGCCAACTCCCGGCACTTGAGCACCACGTAGCTCACCAGCGCATGCCGCAGCCACGCATACCGCCCTTGCTCCAACGCCTCGCCGATCTCCCGCGCCATCCGATCCATCCCCGTCACCAACCGTCCGCTCCTGGCCACCGCCTCGATCGCCTTCAGCGCCTTCTTCGCCTCCGCCCTCAACGACTTGACGATCCGATCGGCCACCTTCACCGAAAACCCCACCGGCTCAACCGCCGGATCCAGCCCGACCGACAAAAGCTGATACGGCTCCAGCACGAGATTCCACTTCTTGCCCGCCCGAAGCGCCTTGCCGTCCGACAGGTCCGTCAACTCCTTCGGCGACCCGCTGAACGCCACCTCTACCTCCACCGGATAGTACTCGCGGTTCACCAAATACACGTATCGCCGCCCGCCGTGCACCAGCGTCCGCACCGCCACCGGATCGGTCGTCCCGCCCACCGTCTCGAACTTCGCGTCCGGCAGCGCCCGATACGCCCGCGCGAACCGACGCAACTGGTCGCTGTGCGCCTTCTCCAGAAACAGCCCGCCTCGCGTGATCCGGCACGCGTCCAATTCCGCCATCGCGTGCGCGTACGGCTCCATAAAATGCACCTCCGGCGGAAACGCCGGCGTGATCCGCAACTGCGAATCCCACCAGAACCCGTCCGGCGGATATTCCGAATTCATCCGGAACATCCCCTCCGCCTTCTTCCCGTACGTATACGCCAGCCGATCCGCCTGCTCGTCGTCCTCGCCGCACGCGAACCACTTGTGCTTGCCCCACGCCTCGTGCCACGCGTTGAAAATCAGCACGCCAGGCTTCCGCTGCTCCGCCAGCGACCCCAGCGTGTCCCGATCCAGAAAATCGAAGTCCTTGAACCCGCAGTTCATCTCCAGCGTGTAGTTCTCGAACTCCGACTGAGTCCGGTCACGACCGCCCCCCTCGAACTGGACGTCGAACTCGATCCCATCCTCCTCACGGTACATCTCCAGATCCAACCCCGCCTCGCGATAAATCTGCCGCAGGCTTCGCCGAGCGTAGATCTGGTGGAACGCCCGGTCCCGTCCCCACGCGATCCCCAACGTCTCGCTCCAGCAGTTCAGCGTCAACCGCAGATCCTTCCGCTGGGCCGTCAGCGCGTCCCGCATCCGACCGATCAACGCCTTGATCTTCCGGCACCGCCAGTCCAACCACGCCTCACGGCAATAGAACATCAGCCATTCGTACCGCTTCGAAAACCGGTCCGCGGCCTTTCCATCCACGTCCACCTTGATCCCCGTCTCCTGCTCGAACAGACCGACCGTGTAGTCGTCGTACCCGCTGTGCACCGACCCGAACCAGATGATCGTCGGCACCCACATCGTAATCGCCACCCCCTTGAACGCCGGCGATTTCCCGTACCGGCGGGCGATCTCGTCGATGAACCCCACGATCGCCTCCTGCACCACCGGGTGAAGCGGATTGAACATCGGACCGCCGTGATACGGCTGGCATCGCTTCTCCCCGTACGCCCACTCGAACCCCGACAAATCGCCGCAAACCTTCTCGTACTGGGGAACCAACGCGTCGTAAACCTTCGTGTTGTACACCGTCGTCCAGTCCATCGTCCCCGCCTGGACCTGGTCGTTCGACAGCATGTTGTTGATCGTCTCCGCCCCGCCCTTGATCGCCTCCAGGTCGATGTTCATCTTCCCCATCAGCGACCCGAGCCGCAACAGCGTCAACACCCCCTGAAACTCCAGCCCCTCCTGCTCGAACCGCTTCAAAATCGTCGCCGGCCAGTCCGGCGGCTCGCTCGTCCACGCCGTATACTGACGCCGGTCCTCCGCCACCACCACGCTGAAGCAGTCCGACGGCTCCCGCTCCGAATTGAAGCAAGGCCCGTGATACCAGCAGATCGGGTACGCCAGCATCTTCTGACCCGTGTGTTGGGCATAATCGACCATCCGATCCAGCCACGTCTCAAACGTCATCGCCCCTTCGCTCGCCCCCGTCCCGCACGGGTCCTCGTATTGAATGCCGAACTGCCGCCGATCCCGCCGCTTCTGCAGCGCCGTCAACGCCAGCGCCGGCAACTCCTCCAACTCGTAAACCTCAATGCTCTCGATCGCCGCCGGCTCCCCGTGGCCCCACGTCATGAACGCGATGCTGCAATCCTTCCACCGCGGCCAGAACACCTGGTGAATCGTCTGCATCGTCCCGCTGATCGGCGTCGTAAAACCCGTGTAGATTCCCGTCGACAGGTCGTAGCACGTCCCGTCGTTAATCACCATGAACCGACGCTTGTCGTCCGGATACCGAATCACCGCCACGTGAGGCCGGCCCACGTGCTCGATCGCAAATCGATACCCAAACCGCGACAGCGGCCGCGCCTCCGCCTCCCGATACCGCCCCGCGCCCCCCTTAACCACCTTCACGTCACCGCACGCGAAATACTCCTCCGGAGAATACTCCTTCGTGCAGTCAAACTCCGCCACCTTGCACTTGATCGGCGCATCCATCGCGAACTCTCCATATTCTGAATTCTGAATTCTGGGTTCTGACCACTGAATTCTCTTCTAAATCCTCACAAATCCCTTGGCCGCCTTCGAATCCTCAGCCGCGTCGAGAATCTTCCGAATCATCAGACTCTCCGACCGGTCGATGTTCGGCTTGCCGCTCTCGAACAGGTCCAGAATCGCCGCCGCCATGTCCACGAAAATCCGACCGCCGTCCACCGTGATCAGCTTCGTCTCCTGCTCCGTCGTCACGCTCGCCGCGAACGGCGTGTTGCTGTTGACGTACACGTTCACCACGCCCGTCCGCCCGCCCGCGTAGTTCACCAGCAACTGCGACTCCGCGCCGCTCCCTCGCCGCATCAGCGACTGGGCCTTGGCGCCCATGCAACTGACCATCAGCTCCACCGGATGAATCGCGTATTCCCCGAACGATCGCCCCGAACCCCACGCCACCATGTGCCGCACGTGGTCCCGACCGACCTGCCCCACGTACTCCTGCACATTCGTGTACCGCAAAGCCGAACTCGTCTGCATCGCCACCCCGTGCTTGTCCGCCAACGCGAAAATCCGCTTCGCCGTCCGAAGGTCCGGGGCGAACGTCTTGTCCACGTACGTCGTCTTCCCGAACGGGAACACCATCTTGCACAGCTCCAGGTGCGCCTCCGGATGGCCCGGCGCCAGCACCGCGTAGCAGTCCACGTGCTCGTTCAGTTCCTTCGCCGACTCGAAGTACGGCACGTCGTTCTTCTTCGCCCACTCGCGACCCGACTCGTGGTCCATCGACACACAGCCGCTGACCGCGAACCCGCGATTCGCCAGGTCCTCCCGAACGATCTTCAGATACGTGTTGGCGTGAAAATTCTCCAACTGATAATCCACGTACCCGATCCGCTTGCCCTTACCCTTCTTCGCCATAACATCGTCTCCATGACCAGATGGTATTGCCGTCGTGGTAGGGCGGGTGGTTCTCGCCGCAGGCGAGGTTCACCCGCCGTCCGTTACACCAGAAACGCACACTCACTCGGATTTCGGCGAAGTCTAACCCCCAAAACCCGTTTTGGCAAGCCCCCTGAAACCAAAGAAACAAACATCGCCACTTTGACGAAACTAACAATAAAATCAATGAATTACAACTAGTACTCGTGAATAGCCAACACGCTTCCCGTCAATTTGGGCAATCTACGAGCCTGAATTGTATATTTAACCGTGATGGAAACCTCTACAATCTCAACTGATGCGTCAGCATTGTCACTTCTGGACCGCCCGACCCCCGGGTTTGTCAAGCACGGTCCCACAATCGCCGAAGTTCATGCTAGAGGTCTGAGTACGGCCGACCGGTCCGGGTGGAAACCCAGCCGGATCGACGTGCGGGGGCCCGGGGTCGCGCCCGGTCTGGCCCCATCAAAACTTAACGCGTTCGCAGGTGGAGGGAAGATGACCGGATACTCTTACGAACTGGGCGAAAAACAATCCTCACGGGTCCTCGAGCAGGCGGTGCGGGTTCACTCGCCCGTCTGGGCGGAGGCCATCGACCACACCCATCTCCAGTCGGCCAGCGGCAAAATGCTCAAAGCCGAGGAAACCGTCGTCTATCTCAAGGTCAACTCCGAAACCCCCGAGATGGACCACGCCATGCCCGGCCAGTACTACCAACTGGTCATCTCCCTCGACGACCAGCGATACCTCACCGTCTCCGATCTCGTCGAGGTCCAGACCTCAACCGAAGGGCCCGTCATGGTCTTCTCACGCCCGCGAAGCATCCAGGTGCTCCAGCGGAGACGCTACGTCCGAAGCGTCCCCAGCCAGTCCTATCCCGTCTACCTGCGATCCGAAACCGAGGACCGAAACCAGGACAAACCCGTCCTCGGACAGATCCGCGATATCAGCGTCAGCGGCATGTCCATCCGACTGCCCGGAGACGCCGACTCCAACCTCTTCATCGGCGACGTCGTCCAACTCCGATTCAGCCTCTCGGTCCGCGAACCCGAATTCGTCACCCGCGCCGCCATCTGCCACAAACAAATGGATACCGAAAAGGCCGAACTCGTCACCGGCGTCGAATTCGTCCCCGAAAGCCAGGACCCCAACTTCCAGTCGCGCCTTCGGGGCATGTTGCTCCAGGACGGCACCGGCCTCAAAAGGCAAAGCTAGAGCAGAGAGGGAAATCGCATGTACGCTATCCTCGTTCCCTGGGACCAGTCGAACGAAAACCTCATGTGGGCCATCGAAACCAGGGCCCATCTCCGACTCACCCTGCGCCTGGCCAAGGAGTGGATCGAACTCGGCTCCGAATTCATCGGCGGTACCGAACTCCAGTCCCTGCTCATCCGAAAGTTCCCCGGCGCCTGGAACAACCGACTCCTCGCCGGCCAGCTTCTGCCCTGCAGCTTCCGAAAGGGACACAAAAAGTACATGTTCGTCACCGCCGTGATGGACGAAAAGACCGTCGAGGTCGACGGACAACAGGAAACCGCCTTCGTCCTCGCATGGCCCGAAGGCCTCCAGGAGATGCAGCGGCGGCATTTCTACCGCGCCGCCGTCCCCGACCAGTTCGACCTCGCCGTCAAAATCTGGGACTCCGTCCCCGCCATCGGCCAGACGCCAACCGCCCCTCCGCTGGCCGTCGGCAAACTCATCGACGTCAGCGCCGGCGGCGCCCAGATCGAACTGCCCACCGACGCCAGAATCCAGGTCGACCGCGGCTATCTCCTCGAAATCGAACTGCCCACCCCCGAACAGCCCGTCCTCGTCCAGGCACGCTCCCGACACACCGACGGCCAGGCCCCGCCCGGCGCCAGCCGGTTCGGCATGCAGTTCCTCTCACTCGACTACAGCCCGCGCGGACAGGAAACCATGATGCGACTCGCCCGATTCGCCAACTACCTGCGTAGCTGCGAAACCGTCGCCAAATCCCGCTCCGCCTGATCCCCACCAACCTGACTGGACGTGGATGCCTGCTGCCGCTCACCAAAGGCGGTCGGCGCCTGCATTCTGAGTTCTGACCACTGAGTTCTGAATTCTCTCTACCTACTCCGACTCCGCGATCAGCTCTTCCGGAATATCGAAGTTCGCATACACGTTCTGGACGTCGTCGTGATCCTCGAACAACTCCATCATGTCCAGCATCTTCTTCGCCGCCTCCCCCTCCAACGCCACCGTCGTCTGCGGCAGCATCGTCAGGTCCGCCGACTGAACCGCAATCCCCGCATCCGCCAAAGCCTTCTTGACGTTCTCGAACTCGGTGGGGGGGCAGTGAATCTCAAAAACCGTGTCCTGCTCGCGAATGTCCTCCGCCCCAGCCTCCAGCGTCGCCTCCATCAACTGCTCTTCCGTCGCGTCCGCCGCCGATACCGTGATCACCCCGCGCTTCTCGAACATCCACGACACCGAACCCGGACCGCCCAGCGACCCGCCACGATGCTCGAAGATCTTCCGAATCTCCGGCGCCGTACGGTTCCGGTTGTCCGTCAACGCCACCACCATGATCGCCACCCCGTTCGGACCGTATCCCTCGTACGTGATCTCCTCGAAACTCGCCCCGTCCAGATCGCCCGTCCCTCGCTTGATCGCCCGGTCGATCGTGTCGTTCGGCATGTTCGCCTCTTTCGCCTTGTCGATGCAGTACCGAAGCGACAAATTCATCGACGGATCCCCGCCCCCAGCCCGCGCCGCCACGATGATGTTCCGCGCCAGCTTGCTCCACAGCTTCCCACGCCGCGAGTCCGTCACCCCTTTCTTATGCTTGATCCGTGCCCAGTGGGAATGTCCTGACATCCAATGTCTCCTTCAAACCCAGTCCTGCCGTCGATCGGCCGTCGAACAACCCTAAACCCCCACCCATAGGGGCATCAGCCCGGTGGGGGTATTTACATAAGTTTAGCAGAACCACCCGCCCATTTCAACGACCCCTTCAAACCCGATCCCACACGCCTCCCACCACGCCAGCCCGGGTGGAGCGAGGCCTCCCGCAAATTCGAAATCCGAAATTCGAAATCCCTCCCCTCCGCGGATTCCGCGTCCTCCGCGCCAACCCTTGACCGACCGCCAGCCACCCGCTATCCTCCAAACCCCAGAGGAGACCCAACGTGACCGCCAGACCACAACCCCCAGCCCCGCTCGAACCCCGCCTGCAGATCGACGCCCAGGAATGGCCCTTCCTGCCCGGCCCCCGAAAAATCAACCTCTTCGTCCAGCCGCCCGACGCCGGTCTCACCGCCGACACCGGCCTCATGCTCGTCCTCCATAACTGGGGCGGCCTCTACGACGAACCCCACTACCTCCAGTGGTGCCGCACCTTCGCCGACCGATACAACGTCGTCGCCCTCAGCGTCAACTACCTCCAGAGCGGTCCCGCCTGGCGCGAACAAATACACCCCTACGACCACGGCTACCTCCAAGCCGTCGACGCCATCCGCGCCCTCCACGCCATCCGACGCCGGCTCCTCGACCGCCGCGCCGCCTTCAATCAGCGACGCATCTTCGGCATGGGCGTCAGCGGCGGCGGAAACGTCATCCAGATGGCCCTCAAATTCGCCCCCCACACCTTCGCCTGTGGCGTCGATATCTGCGGCATGCCCGGCCTCACCGACGGCATCGCCTACGGCCTCCGCGAATTCGGCAGCGACCTGGACGCCAAATACAGCCGCGACCCGCAAAGCCCAAACTACCTCCCGCCCGACCTCCAGGAAATCCGCGACTTCGGACGCCTCGACCACTGCCGTCTCCTCCGCCTCGCCAATCCCGACCTCAAAATCGTCATCATCCACGGCATCGACGACCACAAATGCCCCGTCGTCCACAAAATCGGCCAGTTCCAGCGGATGGTCCATGCCGGCCTCGACGTCGACGGCCGATTCCTCACCCCCCTCGACGTCGACGGCCGCGCCGTCGCCAACACCGGACATTCCCTCGGCGACCGTGAACAGATCCTCATCAAATACGCCGACCACTACCTCAAACCCGCCGGCCCCTTCGCCCGTTCCCGCTCCAGCCCCACCGACTTCGAACGCGCCAAACCCGTCGAATACCCCACCTCTAACGGCCGTGTCATCATCGACTACGCCGCCGCTCCAACCGTCCGCTTCCAGCCCAACCACCCCTGACAAATAGATCGACTTTTCTCTAGGCGTTCCTCCCAAAGTCGCCTATAATATAGGAGGTTATTTAGTCGACCGAATCTTCGGGGTAGGCGTGGACTGTGCTGCTTCTCCTGAATCTTTCTCTCGACCCTATAAACCTTCTGGGCCGGAATGTCGGCCCCTTTCGAAGAGACCTCGAAAGTAAAACTGGGGTCCAGAGGCCTGAATGCAGGAGTTTTGCAATGGCCAAGAAACTGTACGTTGGTAACATGAGCTACGATGTGGACAATGCCGCCCTCGAGCAGATGTTCACCCCCTATGGGACCGTCGAAAGCGCCCAGATCATCACCGACCGCTCCACCGGACGAAGCAAGGGCTTCGGCTTCGTCGAAATGAGCAGCAACGAGGAGGCCGAAGCGGCCATCAACGCCCTCAACGGCAAGGAACAGAACGGCCGCGCCCTGACCGTCAACGAGGCCAAGCCGCGCGAAGATCGCGGCGGCCGTGGCGGTTACGGCGGTGGCGGTGGCGGCGGCCGAGGTGGCTACGGCGGCGGTGGCGGCCGTGGCGGCTACAACCGACGCTAATCCCTGACCAAACGTTAAACCGACAGGAGGTCGCCTTCACCGGTGGCCTCCTGTCTCTTTTTCCAGCCGACAAATCCGAAATCCCAGTTCCCTTCACTCCACGCGCTCCGTGCCATCCCCCAGGAAATCCGCCGAGGCCCGCAACAAACCGGCGCCAGCCTCCCCATTGGGCACGTCAGTATCCTCTGTTTTCACTTTTCATTTCCGCCTTCTCATCCCATTGACACCACCCCCTCCCCTCTATAGACTCAACGGTTTGTTTCATAATCTAGGAGACCCAGAGTTGGAGCAGGCCATTCCAAAAGCCGCAGCCCTCATCGAGGCCCTCGGCTACATCCAGAAGTTCCGCGGCAAGCGAGTCGTCGTCAAAATGGGCGGAACCCTCATGGACGATCCCAAAGCCGAGGGAAAAATCCTCACCGACGTCCTCTTCATGGCCACCGTCGGTATCCACCCCATCGTCGTCCACGGCGGCGGAAAGGAAATCTCCCGAGCCCTCGCCGAATCCGGATTCGAAACCCGCTTCGTCCAGGGCCGACGCTACACCGACAAAAACACCCTCACCGTCGCCGAACACATCCTCTGCAACGTCATCAACGCCCGACTCGTCGCCGCCCTCAACCGAATGGGCGGAAAGGCCATGGGACTCCACAGCCTCTCCAGCGGCGTCCTCTCCGGCGAGCAGGTCTTCCTCCAGGAAGAGGGCCGACGCATCGACGTCGGACTCGTCGGAAAGGTCACCCACGTCAACGCCGAACTCCTCCGGGTCCTCTGCAACGCCGGCACCGTTCCCGTCATCGCGCCCATCGCCTACGCCCTCGGCGGCGGAAAGCTCAACGTCAACGCCGATGAAGTCGCCGGCGAGGTCGCCGCCGCCGTCGCCGCCGATAAGCTCGTCGTCGTCAGCGACACCCACGGCATCCGACGCGACCTGAACGACCCAAACTCACAGATCAGCGAAGTCACCGGCGCCCAGATCAAACAGCTCATCGACGAAGGCGTCATCAGCGGCGGCATGCTCCCCAAAGTCGCCGCCTGCCTCCGCGCCCTCGAAGGCGACGTCGGACGAGCCCACATCATCGACGGACGTATCGACCACGCCCTCCTGCTCGAAATCTACACCGACAAGGGCATCGGCACCCTCATCACTAAAGACAAACCATAGCAGGCATTAACAAGCATCACGAGAAACGAGGTATATCATGGACCTGACCACTTCCGACGTTTTGAATCTCTACGCCAAACACGTCATCGCCAACTACCGCCGACTCCCCATCGTCATCGTCCGCGCCGAAGGCAACCGAATGTGGGACCTCGACGGAAAGGAATACCTCGACTTCTTCCCCGGCTGGGCCGTCAGCGGACTCGGTCACTGCCATCCCAAAGTCGTCCAGGCCGTCCAGAAACAGGCCGGTGAGCTTATCCACATCGACAACACCTTCGCCAGCGTCCCCCAGGCCCGACTCGCCCGGATGCTCTCCGAACGAAGCTTCGGCGGAAAGTGCTTCTTCTGCAACAGCGGCGCCGAAGCCAACGAAGCCGCCCTCAAACTCGCCCGACTCAAGGGCGCCGGACAACGCCACAAGATCATCTCCATGGAAAAAAGCTTCCACGGCCGCACCTTCGCCGCCATGACCGCCACCGGACAGGCAAAAACCCACGCCGGATTCCAGCCCCTCGTCCCCGGTTTCGCCTACGTCCCCTTCAACGACTTCGACGCCCTCGCCGAAGCCGTCGATGACCAGACCGTCGGCGTCATCCTCGAACCCATCCAGGGTGAAGGCGGTGTCAACATCGCCGACGCCGAATACCTCCACAAGGTCCGCGACCTCTGCGACCAGCGGGACATGGTCCTGATCCTCGACGAGGTCCAGACCGGCATGGGGCGAACCGGAACCTGGTTCGGCTACCAGCAGTACGACGTCGTGCCCGACGTCGTCGTCCTCGCCAAAGCCATCGGCGGCGGCGTCAGCCTCGGTGCCATCATCGCCAAACCCCAACTCGCCGACCTCATGAAGCCCGGCACCCACGCCTCCACCTTTGGCGGAAACCCCCTCGCCTGCGCCGCCGGTGTCGCCGTCGTCGAAGCCATCGAAGAAGAAAACCTCCTCCAAGCCGCCACCCAACGAGGCGCCTACCTCCGCCAAAAACTCGAACAACTCCAGGAAAAGTACCCCATCATCACCGAGATCCGACAGGTCGGCCTGATGATCGGCGTCGAACTCTCCGTCGCCGGCGATGACATCGTCGCCGCCGCACTCGAAAGGGGACTCCGAGTCAACTGCACCCAGCAGACCGTCCTGCGAATGTCGCCCGGCATGACCGTCACCGACGAAATGATCGACCAGGCCGTCGCCATCCTCGACGAGTCGTTCGCCCAGTGCCAGAACGGCCTGCTCCAAACGCCGGCGGAGGGCTAACCCATGCAGCCGATCCGACACTTCATCAACATCCTCGACTACGACCGTCCGACCCTCGCGGGCCTCATCGAAAAATCCATCGCCGATAAAAAACGCCTCGCCGCAGGCCCCCTCGACCCCTGCCTCGCCCGCCGAAGCGTCGCCATCTACATGGAAAAACCCTCCCTCCGAACCCGCGTCAGCTTCGAACTCGCCGTCGTCCAGCTCGGCGGCTATCCCGTTATCCTCAACCACGCCGAAATCGGACTCGGTGCCCGCGAACCCGTCAAGGACGTCGCCCGAGTCATCTCCCGAATGTGCGACGGCTTCGTCGCCCGAACCTTCAGCCACGAAGCCCTCGAGGAATTCGCCCGATACGCCTCCGTCCCCGTCGTCAACGCCCTGACCGACTACAGCCACCCCTGCCAGGCCATGGCCGACCTGCTCACCGTCCGCGAACGCTTCGGCTCGCTCCAGGGCCTCAAGCTCGCCTACGTCGGAGACGGCAACAACGTCGCCCGATCCCTCGCCGCCCTCTGCGCACGACTCGGCGTCGCCTTCGCCATCGCCGCCCCACAAGGCTTCCAACTCGAAGACGAATTCGTCCGATCCCTCCGCCAGCGCGCGCCAAACGCCGCCTTCGAACAATCCGACGATCCGCGCCGCGCCGCCGACGGCGCCCACGTCCTCTACACCGACACCTGGGTCTCCATGGGCCAGGAAAAGGACCGCGAACGCAAGGTCCAGGCCTTCAAGGGCTTCCAACTCACCGCCGACCTTCTTCGCTCCGCCGCCGACAACGCCGTCGTTATGCACTGCCTCCCCGCCTACCGCGGTATGGAAATCACCGACGAGCTCATGGAGTCCCCCCAGTCCGTCGTCTTCGACCAGGCCGAAAACCGACTCCACTTCCAGCGAACCCTCCTCGCCGCACTCATCGGAGGCGAACAAATCGACTGACGCCCAGGCACGCGCGGGCTGATCGCCGTCAAAGGATTGAAAATCATGGACATATGGAAGTTCTACGACATCACGCACCGTGAACACCTGATATGCAATCCCACCAGCGACGAAAAACTGACCCGTCTCGTGCAACTGTTGCGACTCCCAACCAACGCCCGGGTCGTTGACATCGCCTGTGGTAAGGGCGAATTCCTGATTCGCCTGGCGCAAGCCTACGGCGTTCGTGGCATCGGCATCGACGTTTCTCCTTTCGTCATCGCCGAAGCACAGAAAAGGCTCCAAACGCGGGCGCCCAGTGCCGGCGTCACCTTCACTCAGATGGATGGCGCGGATTACAAGCCGGACGAACCGCACAGCCTCGACCTGGCGTCGTGTATCGGCGCCAGTTGGATCTTCGGAGGCCACGCCAACACCCTCGAAGCCCTGATCAACATGGTAAAGCCCGGCGGCTGGGTCATCGTCGGAGAGCCGTACTGGCAACAGGAACCCTCAGCGGAGTACCTTGACGCCCTCGGCTGCGCCCGAGACGACTTCGCCACCCACGCCGCCAATGCCGAAGCCGGAGAAAAGCGGGGAATGGACCTCGTCCACACCATCGTCAGCAGCAAGGACGACTGGGACAGCTATGAAGGCCTCCAATGGTTCGCGACCGCCGACTACGCCCGCACCCATCCCGATGACCCCGACCTGCCCGAACTGGTCCAACGCGTAAACAAGGCAAAAACGGCATACCTCCGCTGGGGACGCGACACTCTTGGCTGGGCCATCTACATCTTCAGATCGCGCCCCGCCTCCTGACAAGCGAACAAACGCGACCCCGTAGACCCGGCAGGACGTGTTGCCACCCGCCAAAACACACCTTGCCTCTCCCCCAAATCAGCAATCTACAATCAGAAATCAGCAATCACTCCCCTCCTCGTGTCATCCCCGCGCAGGCGGGGATCCAGACCTCGATGCGAGAACGCAGCGCTAGGCGCCCGAATCAACCCCGTACGCCATCATCGCAAAAAGCCACCAACGAATTGCCCTTACCCGGTCATACCGAAAAACAGGCGCCGTTGATGCCCGTGTACGAGAACGTCCTGCGGTAATTCGGAACACTCCCGAATCAAGGTTCCTATTCTGTATAGGGCCCGCCGTCGTTCATGGCCATAAGCCGGAGAACCTCTTCAAACTGCGACTTGATCTTCGTCTTCGCGGTCAGATCCCAGATCGAAACTCCTAACGCCCGCAACCCGAGGATCGCGGGCGTCCAGGCCTGGCCCCACCCGGCCTCGATGCTCCAGGCACCCCAGCCGAGGTCCGCTGAGCTGCCCCAATATTCCCACATGCGGTAATCGAAGGCCCGAAACCACATGCCGCTCAGGTAGGGGTATCTTTCGGACCGGATTTGGATGCGGCACTGGAATTTGGCCAATCGGTCCGCGGCGTCTCTCAGTTTCGGATCACCGGTTACGGCGGCCGCCTCGTGGAGACCCAGCATGGCGAACCCCGTGCAATAGAGATGATCGCAGACGGGATCGCCGTTCTCCTGGATCAGCGACGCCTCGTCCGTTCCGTAGGCTTCGTTGGACTTCAATGGATAACAGCCGTCCATTCGTGTCCGGCATTCGTTGTGTTCCCGAATCGCCCCGCACGGCTGCTGAAGATTCAAAAGATAATCCGTTGCTCGCTTGAGGAACCCCCGATGTTCCGGCGTATCCTCCGCCCGTACCAGCCAGGCCAGGGCCAGGATCATCCGCGTAAAATCGCCTCCGTCCGTCCAAGGCCGTTCCGACCGGAGGGCCATCACCAGCTTGATCCCCAGCCGGGCCGTCTCCAGCAACGGTTTATACCCGGTGTGGTGATAAGCCCACAGAAAACAGGCCCACATGTAAGGGTCGCGCTCCGTGCAGGTATGAAAAGTCGGCTGGTCGTGA
Organism: Phycisphaerae bacterium; assembly: GCA_012729815.1. NCBI lineage: Bacteria > Pseudomonadati > Planctomycetota > Phycisphaerae > Phycisphaerae bacterium. The sequence goes on from JAAYCJ010000251.1 coordinate 58,157, forward strand.
TAGTACCGCCAGCCGTGTTTCTCGAGATCCGGAATATCCCAGGCACCCTCCAATGTCGTAAAGCTCAGCAATCCATACAGCCGATGCGTGGCCAGGATTTCCTTCAGCATCACGGAATCCCATTTGTCCGTTTTCAAACACGCAGCCGCGATCATCGTCGCGATCAACCCTCGAGCTTCGTCATCGGGATACGTCCGCTTCAGCCATCCTGCCAGGGATTTCCTGTCGCCCCATCCGCCGTCGCCCCATGCCTTCAAGCCGAACGCGGGGTGATTCGGATCGTCTCTGACTCCCGTGTGCATATTCGACCGAAAATACACGTAGTCGAGAAGATTCTCCGCGATCCTTCGGCTGCGCTCCCGTTTCCGTACCATCCAATCGAGCATCAGGACCATCGCGGACTCGCAGTTACAGTCTCCGCGCAAGGGAACCCGCTGTTTGTACTGCGCCCCGTCATAGCGAATGTTCGAGGAATAGCCTTCCAGCACGCCATACGTTCCATCGCCCACCGGTTCGTTCTCACCCGGCAGGTCGATGGTATCGTCGCTGATGTCCTCGTCGCCGCCGGCAATTCCTGCAAACCGCTCTTCACTCAACAGCAGCCGCGATCGATCATACCACTCGGCCACCCGCGCAAGGGCCGCGGTTTCCACGTCGGCCGGCAAGCTGTCCTTCGGGCCGTAGATCGGCCCGATCACCGGAGTCCATCTCAGATCCAAAGCCGTTCCTTCCCCCAGTTGTTTCAGGAGATACTCCCAAATGGTCTTCCACGCCCCGGCCGGAGCGAACCGCCCGGAAACAAAGCCGGAAAGCCTGCTCGTGATAACCAAGACATTGTCCTTGGCTCTGAAAAGGAGCGGCCAGGTTTCCTCCGGCAGGCCGAAAACAGCCTTATCATATCCAGCCACCCGCGCGATCACGAGAAGCGGATCGGCGGCCCTCATCGCGACAAAGCGGCAATCGTGCACGGCCAGGATCGTCAGGTTCTTCAAGGTGTCTCCGAAATCAGGCGCGGAGACGACCGCCCGCTCCCAGTGGCACCTTCTGACTTCCCCAGCCTCCTGGCCGGGCACAAACGATGGAAATTCCACCAACAGTTTCAACCGTTTCTGTTCCGCCAACTGAAATAGTTCTTCGGAGATTTCCGTCCGTGTGGCCGGATACGCATCAGCCAGAATCAGTACCCCATCGCCGCTCCGTGCTTTTTCAATCGCCTCCCGCGGAGTGTCATAGCGCGGATAGTCCTTTCCGGACGCGCTCAATACGCAATAAAGATCATTCTCGCAGGTCGAGCAGAATACCAGGCTCATTCCTCATTTCCCTTTCATTCGCTTTTCCAGACCCCGTTTCGACGCACGCAGACAAAAGACCGGGCCTGCGTCTCCCGGACGGGCAGGGTTTGATATGTTCCACAGAATGTGAGACAAAACGCGGTTCTGATTAAGAGACAGTCTTTCCTCCGGGAACGGGATCCGGCGTTGTCTGAGTTTAAGGTTTTCCTGTTTCCTCATTTCCCTGGCCGTGGCCAGTTTCCGGCGGCGTTCGGCCTGCATCGCCTCCGGGTTTCCATGATAGTAATCGATCGGCCGCAGGAACCCAACGGCCGAGTGCGGACGCTCGTGATTGTAGTGATCGATCACCGCGTCGACCACGCGTTTCGCCTCGCCGATGGTCCCTTGGCGGCGTTCGAGCTCGGCGTTGTCCGTCGGGGTGTGCGGCCGGATCTCGGTATGGGCGATGCCGGCCTCCTTCAACGTGGCTGCAAAGTCGCCCGAGTCATGTAGGGTGGATGTTCCTACATCCACCATTTCCTTCTGCCGCCCGTATCGCGAGCTGCCGAGCGCGTAGGGTGTGTTTTCGCCCGCGAAAACACACCTTGTCTCTCCCCCAAATCAGCAATCAACAGCAATTCCCGCTCCCCGCTTGGCGCTCTTGGCGTCCTTGGTGGTTCAACCCCTCCGCTCCCCGCCAAAGGCGGCTCCAGCCTGACCTCCTGATTTGCTGACTACCCGACCACCTCTCTTCCTCCGCGCCCTCCGCGTGCTCCGTGCAAACCCAAAAACGAACCGCCAACCACGCCGCCATCCCCCACCCCCAGCCTTCACATTTTGCATTTTAGTATTTTCTATTTTCACTTTTCATTTCCCCTCCGCGTCTCCGCCCCTCGGCGGGCGAACGCATTTTGCCTTCAAGGTCCGCCAACGGCGGACCCCTAAAGCCTAAAGCCCAGAGCCTAAAGCCTGCGCAGCCCCCCAACGCACCCTTGCCTCGCAGCCAAACCCCGGATACCATCATAATCCGGAATCCGCCGCCAACCTTCAACAGCGGCCGGGACATCTTCGATAGCATCGTATTTCCGGCGTCACGGCAGCCTGCCGGCGGGTTTCGCCAGCTTCCGGACGAAGAATGTTTGACGCAACGGCGGTTCGGCGGTATGTTTCGCTCTGCAAGCGGCTTCCGTCCAGCAAACGGCAGTTGTCGTATGATAAAGCGTTCGGCCTCAAGATGGCTGTCGAGTGAAGAAAGGGGAATTGACGTTCTATGTCGACTAAACTGGTGAAAGCGTTCAACGTCACAGGGGAGGAGCATGCCGACGCCTTCGAGCGATTCGCGAATGCGTTCATGGTCGATGATTATCCCGAGGTGAAGCCACTGGGCGGGAAAAAGGACAAGGGCATGGACGCCTACATCTACGACGATGAGGCCGGGAAGGCAACCGTCGTGGTGCAGAGCTGCGTTTCGCCCGCATCGAGGGCACGCACCAAGGTGCTCGGGACCATCGAGAAGCTGAAGGACAACGAGCTCCTGCCCGAAGTCTTCGTATACTGCACATCGGACAACGTCGGAACCGATCTAGACGAGACGAAGAAGGAACTCCGCCGCGACTACAAGGTGGCGCTCAATGTCTGCGACGCCGCTTGGTTCGTCTCCCGCCATCAGACGTCGCAAAACCGCGCCGCCGCCAGCGAAACATACGCTCGCGAGGTGCTGGAGCCATTCGTCCGCTCCCTCCAACCGGACAAACTCTACAGCCTCGTCCTAAGCGAGACCCAGCAGCGGGTGGCGGTCCAGTACCTCGAGGCGCTGACCCTCGACCGCGCCAGAGGCGGCAACCTGACGAAGGGCATTTTCGATGCCCTGATCGCGTGCGTCACGCGGGATTCGAACCCGCCGGCCAAAGCCTACACCGAGGAAGCAATTGTGACAGCTATCTGTGGGATGTTCCCGTCCGGACATGCGGGGCGGATTAAGGAGATCGTGCCGGGCCGCATCCAGCACCTCGTCCGCAAGAAGGCACTGCACTTCAACACGCAGGCCGGTGGTTACGTCCTCTCGTTCACGTACCGGGACCGGGTTCAGGGCAATATGCAGAAAGCTCATGATCGGGAACTGGCATTCTTGGCGGCTCTGGGCGCTGCCGTCAAGCGAGCGGGGGACGATCTGAAGGTGGATTACCAGTTCTCAACCGAGAAAGTCGTCGAGATCGGGCACCAAGCCGTGCTGTGGTACCTGCGTGAGCAGGGCAAGGCGGTCAGTGACCCGACGTCGGCTCTGCTCAACATCCTGAACGCGGAGAGGCTCGTCGAGGAGTTCTTGAAGCAGCACCCGCTTTCCAACCCCACCACGAAGGCACCGCTCACCAGTGAGCAAGTCATGGACCTGCTCCCGCCCGCCCTCTTCGTCACACTCAATACGAAGGACGAGGAGGTGCGGAAGTACCTACGGGGCAAGGCGGACCTGTTCATCGTCCATGGCTTCTTGCAGGTGACGCCGGACGTCCAGGATGCGTGCCGCAAGCTCCTCGGGGGCGACGTCCTTTACTTGGACACAACCGTCCTGATTCGCTGCCTCGCTGAACATTACTCCACAGGCGACCGGAGGCCGCTTCTGGATACCCTCGAAGGGGCGAAGCGGGTGGGCTACCAGTTGCGGACGTGGTGGCCCTACATTGGGGAGCTTGTGTCGCACCTGCGGAACCGCGTCCAACAGGAGTGGGCCAACCACTACCGTATCCGCAGCCCCGAAGTTCTGGCAGTGCTTCTACCCACGGCCCGGACCCTGGTCCGCGTGTTCTGCGAGCGTGCTAAGGCAGATGGAGGATCGCTGCCGGACATCGTGGATGAAATCCTCGGTACGACGAACGAACGAGAGAACGCCGTGGAGTTTCTCAAGGAGGTATTCGGCATTGAGACTGAGGACTTGCCGTCGCTCGACGGGGACGACCAGGAGGTTCGTGATCGAGCCCACTCGCTCTGGTCGAAGACCAAGCGCCGGCCCGAGAATGTTCCGGAAGACCGCTTCAGGATTCTCGTTGATAACGACGTCAACTCTTACGTCTCAATCATCCGCTTGCGGCGTACTCAGAAGACGCACGGGCCGAACTACGGCCACAAGATATGGTATTTGACCCTCGACCGCATGCCTTGGCGCATCGCGGGGATGATGTCGCAGAGGCGTGAGCCGAAGTACGAAGTGGCGATGAGCTTCAGTTACTTGATGAACTGCGTTGCCACGATCGCCATTACCGGCCAGGTCAACATCCCAGAAGAGCTGATCCCGGCCACCACGATCCTCGAAGAGGCAGAAATGGTTCCCGGCGAGATCCGAGCCGTGTACGAGAAGGATGTCAAGCCCACGGACAAGCCGTTCCTTCTGGTCAGGAAGGTGCGCGACTTGACACATAAACTCAAATCGAGCAAGCCGATGCAGGTTGAGCCGCTGGATGCCGAAGACTATCTGGATTTGACGGTCGAGGAAGGTATTTGACTTTCAAACCTTTCATTCTCGCATATGACTAACTGGGATCGACGCCATTCCCGCCATTCAGGATCGAAGGATCGGGGATCGAAACGGGGACGCAGCTAGTTTTCGCGTCATTCAAAACAGTCACCCGTTTTCGAACTTCCCCTTGCCCAGCCGCGGCAGCGTGCGAAGCAACCGGCGTCAGGTCCTGAACGTTTACTTCTCAACCCGCTCCCTTCGCAATCTTCCGTCCAAACCCTCCGCGTCTCCGCCCCTCGGCGGGCGAACGCATTTTGCCTTCAACGTCCGCCAAAGGCGGACTCCTAAAGCCTCCGCAGCCGCCCAACACACCCTTGCCTCACAGCCAGACCCCGGATACCATCATAATCCGGAATCCGCCGCCAACCTTCAACAGCGGCCGGGAGTTTTCGCTGAAACCAACCGGAGGCCCTCAATGGCCACAAAACGACATGACGGACGCAAACCCGACCAGCTTCGCGACCTGCGCATCCTCCGCCGCTACACCCGCTACGCCGGCGGAAGCGTCCTGATCGCCACCGGCCAAACCCAGGTCCTCTGCACCGCCTTCGCCGAACCCGGCGTGCCTGCCTGGCTCGAAGGAGCCGGCAAGGGTTGGCTCACCGCTGAGTACGGCATGCTCCCCTCCAGCACGCCCCAGCGAAAGCGACGCCCCGAACGCACCGACGGCCGCGCCCAGGAAATCCAACGCCTCATCGGCCGATCCCTCCGCGCCGTCCTCGACCTGGCCAGAATGCCCGACCTGACCATCGCCGTCGACTGCGACGTCCTCCAAGCCGACGGCGGAACCCGAACCGCCGCCGTCACCGGGGCCTACGTCGCCCTCGTCGACGCCGTCCGCAACGCCCTCGAGCGCGGCCTGATCGCTCAGAACCCCATCACCGGAGCCGTCGCCGCCGTCTCCGCGGGCATCGTCGACGGCCGCATCCTCCTCGACCTCGACTACGTCGAAGACAGCTCAGCCGAGCTCGACTTCAACGTCGTCATGACCGATCGCGGCCAATTCGTCGAAGTCCAGGGAACCGCTGAGAAAGAACCCTTCGACCGCATCCAACTGGATACAATTCTCAAAACAGCCGGAAAAGGCATCCGCCGGCTCATCAAAGCCCAGAAAGACGCGCTGAAGGAGAAATGATGCACACCCGACCAACCCGCTTCACCGTCGCCGTCCTCGCCCTGACCGCACTGGCGTCTCTTGCCGGTTGCCAGCAGCAACTGGGCCGCCAGGGCGACTGGCAGATCGTCCTCAAACGATTCGTCGGCCCCGACCGCACCCGCAGCGCCCAATGGTTCCACGACTCCCTGAAGGTCTCACGCGGCATCGACCCCGCCAAAATCGCCGTCACCCACAGCGACGAGGTCACCCTCCTGACCTACGGCTCATACAACAACCCCCAGTCCCAGCAGGCTCAGAAAGACCTCGCCTTCATCAAGGGTCTCGGCGTCCGCGATCAGGGCTACCTCTTCCTCGACGCCCACCTCGAACCCATCCCCGAACCCGACCCGCCCATCCTCGCCTCCTGGCGGCTCATCAACAGCGGCGGCTACTGGACACTCGAAATCGCCCGCTTCGATGAACCCGGCCACAAAAAAGCCGCCGTCGAACTCGTCCAATACCTCCGAACCGAAAAGAAAACACCCGCCTACGTCTACCACGCCGCCAACCGAAGCCTCGTCACCGTCGGAGCCTTTCCCGAAGACGCCATCCAAGCCGGCGGCGGACGACGAGGACCCGTCATCGGCATGAAGCCCGTCGTCACCGACCCGGACCTTAAGCGCTGGCAAAACGAGTTTCCCTACCTGATCGTCAACGGAACCTATATCGATCTGAAGGCCCCAAAAGACGATAAGAAGGAAATCCGAATGCCCAGCAAAATCATGCGGGTCCCCGACCCGTCAGGGAGCAACTGGTAGCCGTTTACTGTCAGCAAAGGAGGATGACGAATGCCATTGATCATCAGCGTCTCCGGGATGCGCGGTTTCGTCGGGTCCGATCTGGGCGCCCCCGAGGCGCTGAAAGTCGGCCGAATCTACGGCCGACTCGCCGCCAACGATGGCAAACCCTTCGTCGTCGCCAGTGACAGCCGAATCAGCAGCGACGCCCTCCGTTCCGCCGTCATCGCTGGGCTCCTCGCCGCTGGGGCCGACGTGATTGACATCGGCGTCGCCGCCACTCCGACCGCCTGCCTGACCGTCCGCCGGCACGCCGCCGCCGGTGGCGTCATCGTCACCGCGTCCCATAACCCCATTCAGTGGAACGGGATAAAACTCATCGGCCCCGACGCCCTCGCCGTCGACGCCCAGCGGGCCGAGCAGATCAAAACCGCCTTCCACCAGGACCCGCCCGAACACGCCTCCGCCACCGAATGCGGACGCCTCAAACGCGACGACCAGGCCCATCAAACCCACGTCCAAGCCGTCCTGGCCGCTTCGGACCCCAGGTTGATCGACGACCTGCGCTACCGCAAGGTCAAGGTCGTCCTCGACAGCATCAACGGCGCCGGCGCCCACGCCGGAACCATGCTTCTTAATGCCCTTGGCTGCGAGGTTTGTGGCCTCAACGCCGAACCGACCGGCCGATTCGCCCATACCCCCGAACCCATCCCGGAAAACCTCACCAGCCTGTGTCAGGAAGTAACCCGTCAAGGCGCGCAGGTGGGTTTTGCCCAGGATCCCGACGCCGATCGTCTGGCTCTGGTCGATGAGACCGGCCGGTGCATCGGCGAGGAATACACGCTGGCCCTGGCGGCGTGGGCCGTGCTGGCCCATCGCGCAGGTCCTTTGGCGACAAACCTTTCCACGTCGCGCATGGTCGATGACGTGGCCCAATGGTTCGGCCAGAAGGTCATCCGCACCCCGGTCGGCGAGGCCCACGTCGCGCGGGCTGTGATGCAGAACAATTGCCCGGTCGGGGGCGAAGGCAACGGCGGGGTGATCGTGCCGGATGTGGTGCCGGTCCGCGATTCGCTTTCGGCGATGGCTTTGGTGTTGCAGCTTATGGTCAGCCGGAGCAAGACGATTTCACAGCTCGTGTCCGAACTCCCGAAATACCAGATGGTTAAGGCGAAGTTCGAGTGCTCGCGGGAGAAGGCGGCCCAGGTGTGCCAGAGGTTAGTACAGAAATACGCCGATCAGAAGATCGACACCGCCGACGGCGTCCGGATCGACTTTCCGGATGAACGGGCGTGGGTCCACATCCGTCCCAGCAACACCGAGCCGATCATCCGGATCATCGCGGAGGCCCGCGATCAGGCCCGCGCCGACGAGCTGGTTGACATGCTGGCGGCGGAGACGGGCCGGTGATTGTAATTTGTCATACAACCATATCATCATACAAATCACGCCAATCGGGCGGTGGACGAACCGCATCGATTCTGTTAAACTAAACTGATAAAGGCCAAACCACCGAGGAGACAGTACCATGTCGGACGGAATAAAACCCGAGATCAATTTCGAGCAATTTGCCGCCATTGACCTCCGCGTCGCGAAGGTCGTTGAGGCATCGGAACACCCGAATGCAGATAAACTGATGGTTCTGAAGCTGGACTTGGGCGAGTTGGGCGAGCGTCAGATCGTCGCCGGGATCAAGCAGTACTATCGGCCGGAGGAGCTGGTGGGCAAGCTGATCGCGGTGGTGGCGAATCTGGCGCCGCGGACGATGCGCGGCGTTGAGAGTCGGGGCATGTTGCTGGCTGGGGTGGAAGGGGAACCGACGACGAACGTGGTGGTGATGAGTTTGGATCGTCCGGTAGCGCCGGGTTCGCGGATCAGTTAGGGTTCGGCCGGCGTAGAATATACAGACGAGGCCCAAGTCGTTTTTGGGAGCAGGCACGGCATGAATCGCGGTTTGTATCTCGCAGCGGTCGCGTTGGTTGGTGCGGTCTGGTGTATCGGCGGCTGCGAGAATCCGTATCTGTACACGGGCATTCAGAAGGAGCAGGTGGCGGCGCTGACGGTGAGTCCGGCGGGCGGGACGGTATTTACGGATCAGGTTGAGGTGGTGCTGGCGACGCAGACGGAAGGTGCGAGGATCCGGTACACGACGGACGGGGTGACGATGCCGGGTCCGGACAGCGCCGTGTACGACGAGCCGATCGTTTTGACGGAGACGACGACGATCATCGCCCGCGGGTACAAGGACGAGTTGATGCCGACGCCGGCGGTGACGCTCAAGTACATCCGCGAGGCGGTCGGCCAGGCGGCGGCGCCGACGTTCAGTCCGGAAGCGAGGGGATTCGGCGACACGCTTGAGGTGACGCTATCGACGGCGACGGCAGGGGCGACGATTTACTACACGACGGACGGGAGCACGCCGGACGCCGATTCCGAGGAGTACGATTCGGCGATCCTGCTGAACGCGACGACGACGATCTCGGCGATCGCGATGTTGGACGGGATGAGCGACAGCGAGGTGGCGACGGCGACGTACACGCTGAACGAACTGGACGACGTGGCGGATCCGACGTTCGATCCGGCGGGCGGGCCGTTCCGCGAGTCCGTGTCGGTGGCGCTTGGGTGCGCGACCGACGGCGCGGCGATCCGCTACACGCTTGACGGGAGCGATCCGAACGCGAGCAGCGCGGAGTACGCGGAGGCGATCGAGCTGACGGCGACGACGACGATCAAGGCGGCGGCGTTCAAGGACGGGATGAACCCCAGCGATATTGTTTCGCAGACGTATACGCGCAACGACATCGAGCAGGCAGAGACGCCGGAGATCACGCCGGTCTTGACGGATTTCACCGACACGGTGGAGGTGACGATGTCGGTGGAGACGCTGGATACGGTGATCCGGTACACGCTGGACGGGTCGGATCCGGGCGAGGCGAGCACGGAGTACACGGCGCCGATCACGCTGAGCGCCACGACGACGATCAAGGCGCGGGCGTTTTTGGAGGGGGCGGATCCGAGCGAGGTGGCGAGCCGGACGTATACGAAGCTGGCGATACCGGAGTACGAGTTCGTGCTGACGTGGGGCAGCCGCGGAGAGGGGCTTGAGCCGGCGGACGGGGAGTTCGGGATTATCGAGGACGTGACGCTGGGCCCGGACGAGGACGAGATCTACGTAACCGACGCGCTGACCAGCCGCATCCAGGTTTTCGACCCGCAAGGGACGTTCCTGCGGAAGTGGGGGGCGGTTGGCGAGGGACCTGGGCAGTTCGTAACCGCGTGGGGCATTGCGGTGGATTCGACCAGCCAGGTTTACGTGGCGGACGGCGGCAACAAGCGTGTTCAGAAGTTCAGTTCGACCGGGTCGTTTCTGGACCAGTGGCGCGAGTTTGGCGGCGATCCGGGGGTGTTCGCCACGCCGACGGGGGTGGACATCGATTCGGAAGGGAACATTTACGTCGCCGACCAGGGCGGCATGATTCACAAGTTTGACAGCCAGATGCAGTTTGTGACGCAATGGGGCGGCAAGGGGGCGGCTGAGGGCGAGTTCGATATGCCGGGCAACATGGCGTTCGATTCGGCGGGCAACGTGTACGTTCCGGACCGGAATAACCACCGCGTTCAGAAGTTCAGCAGCGACGGGGAGTTTCTGGCGGCGTGGGGTACGGAGGGTTCGGCGGCGGAGCAGTTCAATGAGCCATCGGCGGCGGCTGTCGACTCGGAGGGGCGGGTCTACGTGGTGGACTCGAAGAACCACCGGGTTCAGGTTTTCGCGGCGAGCGGCGTTTACCTGACGTCATTTGGGACCGAAGGGGATGGCGACGGTGAATTCGACGATCCTGAGAGCATCGCGATCGACTCGGACGACATCCTCTACATCACCGACAGCGGGAATGCGCGGGTGCAGAAGTTCCGCGTGGCGCGTTAGTCGACGTCGGAGAGGGTTCCGTCGCCGGAGGCGTGGGGTGGTTTTTCGATTTCGGTGATCATCTGTCCGCGTCGCCAGACTCGCACGGTGCCGGTGGACTGGCTGACGGTGACGGCGATGCAGTGGGTGGAGGCGGTGATTCCGGCGGCGGCGGCGTGTCTCGCGGCGAGGCCCTGTTGGAGCGGGGAGCCGGTTTTGAGGCCCTTGAGGTAGGTTCCTGCGGAGATAATGACTCCATTGCCCTTGAGGATGAAGGCGCCGTCGAGGGTGGCGTAGCTTTTGACGGTTTCGCGGACATTCTCGTCGAGGACGTTGCGTTCGGCTTCGAGGTATCCCTTGAAGGGGTTGAGGATGATCTGCTGGCAGTATTCATCGACGTTGTGATGGTCGCCGAGGACGAAGAGGGCGCCGACGGCTTTGCCTTCGCGTCCCTCGGCTGCGAGTTCGAGGGCGATTCGGAGGACGCGTTCGAAGACGGCTCGTTTGATGTGTTCGGTGAGTCGTGGCTGATCGACGGTCTGGAACATTTCCCACTCGTCTCCGACGCTCATAACGACGATGGTGTCGAGGCGTCGGTGTGCGGGTCCGGCGAGGAAGACGAGTTGATCGCCGGTTTCGAGGAGTCGCTGGCTGAAGGCGATGAGGGTGGCGGTTTTGATCTGTCCCATTCGGGTGAGGGTGACGGGCGGGACGGTGATGCTGTGGAATCCGAGGGCGGAGGCGACCTGGGCTCCGGTGCGGTCTCGGACGACGAGGATGAGGTCGGCTTGGCCCGCGTCGAGGTTTCTGAGGGCGTCGACGTCGACGACGGCGTCGAGGTAGGCGAGCAGAGCTCGGGCGTGGAGGGACCTGGCGACGTCGGCGGCTGCGCGAAGCATTTCCGCGGCGACCTGCCGGTCGGAGTCCCTATTGGCGTCGGGTTCGTTCATCCGATGCACTCCGATGGGGTTATGTCGGTCAGACCCCGGTCAATTGTAACCGCGGCGTGGCGGTGACGCCAGTTCTGGTCGTGTCGGAGGTGTTCTTTGAAGATTGTACGGAGGGCGCGGAGGACGCGGAAAGAGAAGAACGGGAGAATGGACGTGCCGAATAACAGAATGTCGGAAGGGTTTGGCGGCTGGTGGGAGGGGTGGAGGGGACGGGAGATGGTGCGTCGCGATGACGCACTCCACGCGATTTTGCGGGAATGACACATAATGAGACGGTCTGCGATCATGGCCCGAATGATGCGGTCGCGGGTCGTGCGAGGGGGGGTTAGAAGGGGGCGTCTCCGGCGCCGGGCGGGACGTAGCCTTCGGCTTCGGAGATGGCGATGTGGGCGAGGTTGTTGAATCGGGTGAATTTTTTGGCGAACTGTAGCTGGACGGAGCCGACGGGGCCGTTACGCTGTTTGGCGATGATGATTTCGGCGATTCCCATGGAGTCGTCGGTAACCTCGCTGCCGGTGTCGCGGTAGTAGTCTTCGCGGTGGAGGAGGACGATGAGGTCGGCTTCCTGTTCGATGCTGCCGCTTTCGCGGAGGTCGCTCATTCGGGGCCGGTGGCTTTCGCGGCCCTCGACGCCGCGGTTGAGCTGGGCGAGAGCGACGACGGGGACGTTGAGTTCGCGGGCGAGGGCCTTGAGGCCGCGTGAGACCATGCCGATTTCCTGCTGTCGGGATTCGGCTCCGGGCGAGCTCATGAGCTGGAGGTAGTCGACGAAGACGATCTCGACGTCCTCGCGCAGCTTGAGGAGTCGCGACTTGGCCCGCATTTCGAGGACGCTCATCCCGGGCGTGTCGTCGATGAAGAGTGGGGAGTCGCGGAGGACGTCGCAGGCGGTGTGGAGTTTGGCGATTTCCTGGTCGTTGAGCATGCCGCGTCGCATGCGGTGGGAGTCGACCTGAGCGCGCGCGCAGAGCATACGCTGGACGACCTGCTGCTTGGACATTTCGAGGGAGAAGAAGACGGAGGGTTTTCCTTCGACGGCGGCGACGTGCTCGGCGACGTTGAGTCCGAAGGCGGTCTTGCCCATGGAGGGGCGTGCGGCGATGATGATCAGCTCGCCCTTCTGGAAGCCGCTGGTCAGGTCGTCGAGTTCGGTGAAGCCGGTGGCCAGACCGGTGAGTCCACCGTCGCGTTCCTCGAGCTGTTTGAAGGTTTCGTCGAGGAACTGCTGGAGGTGTTCGGGACCGGAACTGATCCGGTCCTGGGTGATGTCGAAGATTCGTTTTTCGGCGTTGTCGAGGAGTTCCTGAGTGGCGAGGGCGTCGGTGTAGGTTTCCTGGAGGGTGTCGTTGCAGGCCTGGATGAGGCGGCGGAGCATGAAGGTGTCGCGGACGATTTTGCCGTAGTATTCGACGTTGGCGGCGGAGGGGACGGAGGAGAGGAGCTGGGCGATGAACTGTGGTCCTCCGACCTGGTCGAGGGCGCCCATGCGTTTGAGTTCGCGTCGTAGGACGACGGGGTCGGACGGCTGGCCCTCCTGATAGAGACTGACCAGAGCCCGGAAGATGATCCGGTGCTCTGGTCTGAAAAAGCAGTCTTCCTTGAGGATGGGGATGACCAGACCGACCGCTTCCTTGGCCAGCATCATGGCCCCGAGGACGCTCATTTCAGCGCTGAGCGAATGGGGGACCTGACGGTCGGCCAGGGGTCCGATCTGGTCGCTATTGGTCGGATTCTTCGGCATGGCTCTCCGGAGACGATTCGGCTGATTCGCCGGTCTGCTCGCCTTCTTCCTCGGTCTTTTCCGGAGCCACCCAGACGACGACGTTGGCTTCGACGTTTTCGGCCAGCCGCACGAGAACGGTGTACTTATCGACGACCTTGAGGTGCTCGTCGAGCCGGATGCTCCGTTCGTCGATAGTATACCCTTCGGAGGCGATGGCGTCAGCAATTTCTTTGGGTCCGACGGAGCCGAAGAGGTGGCCCTGCTCGTTGGCGCGGGAGACGATGGTGACTTCGAGGCCTTCGAGTTTCTCGGCGAGGGCCTTCTTTTCGGCCAGTTCCTTAGCGCGTCGGGCCTCGGCTTCCTTCTTGGCCTGTTCGATGCTCCTGAGATTGGCGGGGGTGGGCTCCATGGCCAGGCCCTGCGGGATGAGGTAGTTGCGGGCGTATCCTTCCTTGACCTCGACCACGTCGCCGACGTAACCGAGGGAGGGAACGTCCGTACGAAGCAACAGCTTACGCATGTTAGTACTCCTGTGAATAATCTTGTATCATCCGGTTCTGCCGTCCGGTCGGGTTGCGGTATGGTCGGCGTCAGCTTCCGACGTAGCCCATAAGGGCGAGGAACCGCGCCCGCTTGACCGCCTGGGCGACCTGCCGCTGGTGCTTGGCGCAGTTGCCGGAGCGTTTGCGGCTGTAAAGTTTGCCCTGGTTGGTGACGAGCTTCTGTAGGATGTGGACATCCTTGTAGTCGATCTGCGCGGTCTTGTCGCGGCAGAAGCGGCACTTGACGATCTCTCTGAACTTGCTTTTCCTATCTCTTGCCATGGTAATCTCCGATCAGGATGTTTTATTCATACCTTTATGGTCATCGCCGGTGCGCCGGTCACGAGACGTCGGCTTCGGCGGTCAAAACGGAATGTCATCCTCCGACGGTGGACGATTGGCGTCGTCCTGGTCGCCGTAGGGGGCCTGTGGTTCGTCCTTTGGGGGCCGTGCCGGCTGGGACGGCGCGGGACGTCGGGATTGTCGCGGCGGGGCCTGGGACTCCTCGCCGTAGGCGGGGGAGTCGCCCTGGGCTGCGCCTGGAGCTCCGACGAACTGGAAGTTCTCGACGACCACGATGTGCTTGCTGCGTTTGCTGCCGTCCTGGGCCTGCCACTGCTGGAACTGGAGTCGGCCCTCGACGAGGATGGGCTTGCCCTTGTTCATGTAGTGGTTGATGACCTCGGCCTGTTTGCCGAAGGCGCGGCAGTCGACGAAGCAGGTGTCTTCGCGGCGTTGTCCGTCCTGTCCGGTCCAGTTTCGGTTGACGGCGAGGCCGAAATCCACGACGGGCGTCTGCGAGGGCAGATAGCTCAGTTGCGGATCGCGGGTCAGGTTGCCCATCAGGATCACTTTATTGAAATTTGCCATGATATCCTCCCATTGGCCCAACCGTTAGCGGGGCCACAGGCGTTCGCGGGCCGCTACTCGTTGGTTTCAGCGGGGGCCTGCTCCTGGGCTTCCGACCTCCGGAAGGAGGGTCTTTCGTCGCGCCGATCATCGCGTCGATCGTCACGGCGATCGTCGCGTCGCGGGCCGTAGGGTCGGCGACGGCGGTCGCCATCGTCTTCCTCGCCGAAGGCGGGCAGCCGGATGGCCTGGAGGCCCGGGCCGGCGGCCAGTTCGGCGATCTGCTCTTCGGTGAGTTGCTCCTGGCGGGTGATCAGGGCGCGGACGAGGCCTTCGGAGAGTCGCACGTCGCGTTCCATGCCTTCGATCTGGGTTGGTGAGGCCTTGAAGAAGGCCAGGACGTAGACGCCGCGTTTTCGGCCCTTGATTTCGTAGGCCAGGCGGCGGTCGTCCCATTTTTTGCAGTAGAGCATCTCGGCTGAGGCGCGGTCCATGATCCGCTTGATTTCCTGTTCGAGTTGCTCCCACTCGGCGGCCAGTTTGGTGTCCGCCAGAAACATACCTTCGTAAAGCCGTTTAACTTCCAAGACTCAGTCTCCTTAAAATGGCTGTTTTGCGTGCTATGATGTCGGCTTGGTTTCGGTATCCTCTTCGGTACGGTTGAACCGGTCCATCGCCCTCGGGAAGCCGTCTCGGATCGCGACTTCGATGGCGTCGGCGGCGTCGCGGATCGCCTTTTCGACCAGGTCGCGTTCCTCGGCGAAGAATTTGGCGAGGACATACTCGGCTGGGTCGATCATGGGGGGCGGCGAGCCGATTCCGCAGCGGAGTCGCGGGACCTGGTCGGTTCCGAGGCGGCTGAGGACGTCGGTGAGGCCTTTGTGTCCGCCCCCGGAGCCGCGGACCCGGAGTCGCAGTCGTCCGACGGGCAGGTCGAGGTCGTCGAGGACGACGAGGATCTGGCCCGGTTCGAGCTTGTAGAAGTTGACCGCGTCGATGACGGCCTGGCCCGAGCGGTTCATGAAGGTGGCTGGTTTGAGCAGCGCGACCTTGCGGCCGGCGAACGCTCCGGAGCCGAAACGCCCGTGGAACTTGCTGGTGTCGGTGGCGATGGCCCAGCGGCGGGCGAGCTCGTTGACCACCATGAAGCCGAAGTTGTGCCGGGTTCCGGCATATTCGGGTCCGGGGTTTCCGAGGCCCACGATCAGGGTCATGTTGTCCGGGTTGGCGTCGTGCAACGGTCAGCAACCTTTCACGATGGAGACGCGGGGGGCTATTCGCCCGCTTCGCCTTCTTCCTCTTCCTTGCCGCGTCCGATGACTTCGGGTTCGGCGCCGGCCTCGGCGGCGGCCCCTTCGACAGCGGTCACTTCCTCGGCGACGACGGTGACGGCGGCGATGACGGTTTCCGGTTCGGAGACCAGGGCGGCGCCTTCGGGCAGCTTGACGTCGGCGGCCTTGAGGGTATCGCCGACCTTCAGGTCGTTGACGCGGACGCGGATTTCTTCGGGAATGTCGGTGACGACGCAACTGATTTCCAGTTCAGCGGTCGGCTGCTGGAGGGTGCCGCCTTCGCTGACGCCGGCGGGCGTGCCGCGGAGAATGACGGGTACGGCGACGGTGACGCGTTCGGAGAGGTCGACGCGGGTGAAGTCGACGTGGACCGGATTGGTGCCGAGCGAATCGTACTGGACGTCCTTGATGAGGACGGTCTCGGGCGCGGCGTCGGCCATCTGGAGTTCGAGCAGGTGGACGCCGTGATGGATGTGGTGGAGGAACTCGTGCTGCGGGACCGCGACGGGGACACTGTCCTTGCGGTGTCCGTAGATGACACCGGGGAGCAGGCCTTCGCGGCGGCACCTTCGGCTGCCCTTGGTGCCGACTTCCTGTCTGATCTTCGTTTGTAATGGAACCGCCTTGGCCATGGATAACCTCCGTATCAGGTTAAAAACAGACTGCTTACCGATTCGTCTCTATGGATTCGTCTCATGGCTTCACCGAGAAGCTCAGAGACGGTCAGGATGGTCAGGTTTTGGAGTTCGCGTGCGGCGTCGGGTTTGAGGGGGATGGTGTCGGTGGCGACGAGGCGGTCGATGGGGGCGTTTTTGAGCCGTTCGACGGCTGGGCCGCAGAGGACCGGGTGGGTGACGGCGACGCAGACGTACTTGGCGCCCTGGTCCTTGCAGAGTTTGGCGGCGTTGCAGACGGTACCGGCGGTGGCGATCAGGTCGTCGACCATGAGGACGGAGCGGCCCTTGACGTTGCCGATGATGTTTTCGGTGACGATGTCGGAGCCGCTGACGCGTCGTTTGTCGATGATGGCCAGATCGGTTTCGAATCGCTGGGCGTAGGCGCGTGCGCGTTTGACGTTGCCGACGTCGGGCGAGACGAGGACGGGGTCTTCGAGGTTCAGTTTTTTGAGGTAGTAGGATATAACCGGTTCGGCGGCCAGATGATCGACGGGCAGGTCGAAGAAGCCCTGGACCTGAGCGGCGTGGAGGTCCATGGCGAGGACGCGGTCGGCGCCGGCGGTGGTGATGAGGTTGGCGACGAGCTTGGCGGTGATGGGGACTCGGCCCTCGTCCTTGCGGTCCTGGCGGGCGTAGCCGAAGTAGGGGAGGACGGCGGTGATTCGGTTGGCTGAGGCGCGACGGACGCAGTCGATGAAGATGAGGAGTTCGGTGAGGTTGTGGTTGACGGGGTCACAGGTGCTCTGGATGACGAAGACGTCGCAGCCGCGGACGTCCTCGTCGATTTTGACCATGAGTTCGCCATCGGGAAACGAGATGATCTTGCAGGCGCCGAGCTGGACGCCGAGGTAATCGACGATTTTCTCGGCGAGGCTGGGGTTGGAGGTTCCGGCAAATACCTTCATCGTGTCCATGGTGGCGTCTTTCGTTAGGTTTTTGATATTCCGCGTTTGGATTTTTTCGCCGGTTCGGGCGGTTGTTCGCCGAGGGAGTTGGTGGCGTTGTTGCGGACGACGGTGCCCGGCTGGATGCTCGATCGCGGTTTGACGCGGACGGGGGCGACGAGGACGGCTCCGGAGCCGATGAACGTGTGGTCGCCGATTTCGGTCGGGTGGACTTCGCGGCCGTCGTAGTTGGCGAAGATGGTTCCGGCTCCGACGTTGACCTGCCGGCCGATCTGGGCGTCGCCGATGTAGGTGTGGTGTCGGGCTCGGGTTCCCTGTCCAAGTCGGGAGTTTTTGATCTCGGCGAAGACGCCGAAGACGACGTCGTCGTCGAGGACGGTGCCTTCGCGGACGAAGGCGAAGGGTCCGACGTGGCAATTGCGGCCGACGCGGACCTTGCCGTGGATGTAGGTGAACGGGTGGATGACGGAGTCCTTGCCGATTTCGGCGCGGGCGTCGATCCAGGTGTTGGCGGGATCGACGATGGTGACTCCCCTGTTCATCAGTTCGGCCTGGATGCGGTCCTGCATGAGCTTGCTGACGACGGCGAGCTGCCGGCGGGAGTTGATGGAGAGGACGTCTTCGGCGTTGACGGCGGTGATGGCGATGGCCCGCTTGCCGCTCTGGATGACGATCTGGAGGGCGTCGGTGAGGTAGTATTCGTTTTTGACGTTGTTGGGGGTGATTCGGTCGAGTGCGTCGAGGAGGGTTCGGCAGTCGAAGCAGTAGTAGCTTGGGTTGATTTCGCGGATCCGGAGTTGTTCGGGGGTGCAGTCGGCGTGTTCGACGATTCCCTGAAGGTTGCCGTAGCTGTCGCGGGCGATTCGGCCGTAGCCGGAGGGGTCGTCGAGGACGGCGGTGGCGAGGGTGGCGACGGAGTGCTCCTGGTTGTGCTTGTCGAGGAGTTCGTTGAGGGTTTGCGGGCGGAGCAGGGGGCCGTCGCCGCAGACGACGACGCAGTCGCCGTCGAAATCTTCGAGGTGTTTTCGGCAGCAGAGGACGGCGTGGCCGGTGCCTTTTTGTTCGGCCTGGTGGACCCAGGTGATGCCCTTGTCACCGTTGAATCGCTCGATGACGGTGTCTTTGCCGTATCCGACGACGACGAAGAGTCGTTCGATGCCGGCCCCGCGGCAGGCGTCGATGACGTATTCGAGCATGGGCCGGCCGCAGACCTCGTGGAGGACCTTTGGCATGTCCGTGTTCATACGGGTGCTCTGGCCGGCGGCGAGGATGATTCCGACGGCTGGTCTCCGCGGCGTCTTACCGGGTTTGGCCTTCGCTTTCGCTGCCATAGGCGGTAGCTTCCTGGATATAAAATAAGTATTACCGATAAAAGGACAACTACCCGGCCAGGACTCGAACCTGGAATGGCAGGACCAAAACCTGCTGTGTTTCCAATTACACCACCGGGTAGAATCCCGTTGACCGTATGTCCTTTTGCGCTGCAGTACGAGCTGCGGGTGCAAGCCGCGGCAGCGGACCTGTCCGGAGGCCTGAGCTCAGCGCCGCGTACGCCGGAGCCCATCGCCGAGATCCACTCGGCACGCCCCTTGCGGAATCAGGTAATTCCCAAGCAGGATACTATATCCTGGTGGGGCAGGGGTGTCAATGCGAAAAACACAGGCTCACGAAACTAGCTGGGGGCTCTGCGGGAAAAGGGTTGACGTTCAGGGGGTTGGCGGTATACTTCTAAATCGTAGGCTTTACGAAATCGTATGGGGGCCGATTGTGGGCTTGTCCAAGGCGGATATTGAGCATCGGATCGAAGCCTTTGTGGGGTATTGCCGCGCGCGGGGGCTTAAGGTGACTCACCAGCGGACGGAGATTTTTCGGGAGGTGGTGGGCAGCGAGTCGCATCCGGACGCGGAGACGGTGTATCAGGCGGTGCGTAGTCGGATTCGGTCGATTTCGCGGGATACGGTGTACCGGACTCTGGCGGCTTTGGAGGGTGAGGGGTTCATTCGCCGGGCGGGGGCGCTGGACGGGGCGGCGCGGTACGACGCCAATACGGAGCGGCATCATCATTTTGTCTGCACGGTGTGCGGGGCGATCAAGGACTTTTCCAGCGCGGTGTTGGACGATCTGCCGATCCCGGAGTCCGTCCAGAGCTTTGGTCGGGTGGAGTCGTCACAGGTGCAGGTTCGCGGGGTTTGTTCGGCGTGTGAGGAACGGCAGGGCGAGAAGGTCCGGCCGGTTTAGTGGATAGCGATAGTTCGCTGTACAGATTCGAAGCTGAAAGGAAAGGAGATTGGGGATGAGTCAGGACAGCAAGTGCCCGGTAACCGGCATGGGGGTCAAGCCCATCGGCGGGAGCGGTCGGTCGAATCGGGATTGGTGGCCGAATCAGGTGAATCTGAGGGTACTCCACCAGCACTCGTCGAAGAGCAATCCGATGGGCGGGGATTTCAACTACGCTGAGGAGTTCAAGAAGCTGGACCTGGCGGCGGTGAAAAAGGATCTGTACGCGTTGATGACGGATTCACAGGATTGGTGGCCGGCGGACTGGGGCCATTACGGGCCGCTGTTCATCCGGATGGCGTGGCACAGCGCGGGGACGTACCGGATGGGCGATGGACGGGGTGGTGCGGGGTCGGGATCGCAGCGGTTGGCGCCTTTGAACAGTTGGCCGGACAATGTGAATCTGGACAAGGCGCGTCGGCTGCTGTGGCCGATCAAGCAGAAGTACGGGCGGAGGATTTCGTGGGCGGACCTGATGGTGTTGGCGGGCAACTGCGCGCTGGAGTCGATGGGGTTTAAGACGTTTGGTTTCGGCGGCGGGCGGCAGGACGTGTGGGAGCCGGAGGAGGATATCTATTGGGGGGCTGAGGCGGAGTGGCTCGGCGACAAGCGTTACACGGGCGAGCGGGATCTGGAGAATCCGCTGGCGGCGGTGCAGATGGGGCTGATCTACGTGAATCCGGAAGGGCCGAACGGCAAACCGGATCCGGTGGCTTCGGGCCGCGACGTTCGGGAGACGTTTGCGCGGATGGCGATGAACGACGAGGAGACGGTGGCGCTGGTGGCGGGGGGGCATACGTTCGGCAAGTGCCATGGGGCGGGTTCGGCGACGCACGTGGGACCGGAGCCGGAGGCGGCGCCGATCGAGGAGCAAGGGCTCGGCTGGAAAAGCAGTTTTCGCAGCGGGAAGGGGGGCGATGCGATCGGCAGCGGGATCGAAGGGGCGTGGAAGCCGAACCCGACGAAGTGGGATTCCGGTTATCTGAAGGTGCTGTTCAAGTACGAGTGGGAGCTGGTCAAGAGTCCGGCGGGCGCGCATCAGTGGCTGGCGAAGGACGTGGCGGAGGAGGACATGGTGGTCGACGCTCACGACCGGTCGAAGAAGCACCGGCCGATGATGACGACGGCGGACCTGTCGCTGCGGTTGGATCCGATCTACGAGCCGATCGCGCGGCGGTACATGGAGAATCCGGGTGAATTCGCGGACGCATTCGCGCGGGCGTGGTTCAAGCTGACGCACCGGGACATGGGCCCTCGTTCGCGGTATCTGGGTCCGGAGGTTCCGGCGGAAGAGTTGATCTGGCAGGATCCGGTGCCGGCGGTGGATCATGCGCTGATCGACGCGAAGGACATCGCGGACCTCAAGGGGCGGATTCAGGCCTCCGGTTTGTCGGTATCGGAACTGGTTTGGACGGCGTGGGCGTCGGCTTCGACGTTTCGCGGCTCGGACAAGCGTGGCGGGGCGAACGGGTCGCGGATACGCCTGTCGCCGCAGAAGGATTGGGAGGTGAACGAGCCGGAGCGGTTGAAGAAGGTGCTGGCAGCCCTTGAGGAGGTCCAGAAGTCGTTCAACGGGGGGCAATCGGGCGGGAAGAAGGTATCGCTGGCCGACCTGATCGTTCTGGGCGGCTGCGCGGGCGTGGAGGAAGCGGCGAAGCGTGCCGGTTACACGGTGACGGTGCCGTTTGCGCCAGGACGGACGGATGCGACGCCGGAGCAGACGGATTCGGCGTCGTTTGCGGTGCTGGAACCGGCGGCTGACGGGTTCCGGAACTACCAGAAGGCCAAGTACGCCGTAACGGCGGAGGAACTGCTGGTGGATCGGGCGCAACTGCTGACGCTGACGGCGCCTGAGATGACGGTGTTGGTCGGCGGGCTGCGGGTTTTGAACGCCAATTACGGGCAGTCGCGACACGGCGTCTTGACGGATCGGCCGGAGTCGCTGACGAATGATTTCTTCGTGAATCTGCTCGATATGGGCACGGCGTGGAGGGCGACCTCGAAAGACGCGGACGTGTTCGAGGGTCGCGATCAGTCGACGGGTGAGCTGAAGTGGACGGGCACCCGGGTGGACCTGGTCTTCGGTTCGAATTCGCAGCTTCGGGCCATTGCGGAGGTCTACGGCTGCGCGGACTCTCAGGAGAAGTTCGTGCGTGACTTTGTGGCGGCTTGGGAGAAGGTGATGAACCTTGACCGGTTCGACCTGGCGTGATTGCCACAGGACATTTTCGCGGACATCTGACGTGGAGGCAAGAACCTGAAGCCTTTGTAGGGTAACGGGAGATCTTATTGAAAGGAGAGTTCCCATGAGGCGAAGCAGTATGGTAATGCTCTCGATGCTGGCGTGTACAGTTTTTGGGGTCGGCGGGGCGGGATTGCTCGCGCAGGACGAGATGACGGCGGCGTCACCGCCGTCGAGTTACTCGCCGGTGGTGGCCAAGGAGTCGTTCGAGCAGACGATGGCCCGGATGTCGGCGGCCAAGGACGGGATCATGGCCCGTCACATGGAGTTGCTGAGGGATCGCTACGATCTGTCGGACCGGGCGGCGGAGGGCGTGGCGATGTCGGGAGGCAAGGCGGTTCAGGAAGGGGTTCGGGTCCGGCTGGCGGACGGGGTGAGTTGGCATCAGCTTGCGGCGATGAGTCCGGAGGAGATTCGGGAGCAAGGTTTGTGGCCGGCGGGTTTTTATCCTCTGCCGCACCCGAATCATCCGGAGGGCGGGATGGTTTTTCCGCAGTCGCACATCGACGAGCTCAAGCGGCAGACGGATCGCGACCTGACGCGGTTCGACCTGGACTTCGACCTGCCGGACCATCTGTTGCCTGATTTTCCGCCGGCGATCTACCTGACGACTCGTCCGGATTTGGGCGATGTGTCGAAGGGGCGGGTGATCACGAGCGACAACTTCCACGCGATATTCAACGGCATTTTGAATCCCAAGCAGCTTGAAGGGTTGCGGCTGCTGGTGACTCCGTTCCCGCAGCAGCAGTTCAACGGGACGGAGGACCGGCGTTCGTCGCGTCCGAGCCTGGGCGTGACGTGTTTCGACTGCCACGTGAACGGCCACTCGAACGGGACGACGCACCTGGTGGGGGACATTCGGCCGCAGGAGTTTCGGCACCGGCTGGACACGCCGACGCTTCGGGGGGTGAACGTACAGCGGCTTTTCGGTTCGCAGCGTGGGCTCAAGAGCGTGGAGGACTTCACGGAGTTCGAGCAGCGGGCGGCGTATTTTGACGGCGATCACGTCATGGCGGCCAAGAAGGGGGTCAACGTTCTGGAGCGTGGGAGCCAGGTTCACTTCATGGGTGAGTTCATGAACATCCTCGACTTCCCGCCGGCCCCGAAGCTGGATCTCTACGGCAAGCTGGACCCGTCGAAGGCGACGGAGCAGGAGCTCTTGGGCCAGGAGGTGTTTTTCGGCAAGGGCCAGTGCGCGACGTGCCACGCCGCTCCGTACTACACGGACAATCTGATGCACAATTTGCGGGCGGAGCGGTTCTTTGAGCCGAAGATGATCAACGGGCGGATGGCGTCGTCGGACGGCCCGATCAAGACGTTTCCGCTTCGCGGGATCAAGGACTCGCCGCCGTATTTGCATGACGGGCGATTGCTGACCCTTGAGGACACGGTGGAGTTTTTCAACCTGATCCAGCAGTTGAATCTGACGGACCAGGAGAAACAGGCACTGGTTGCATTCATGCGGACGCTGTGACCGCCGGGCGACAGGCGAGAGGAAAAGACCATATGAAAGGAGGCTACGATGTGCGATGAACAGAGACTTCCGTTGATCGGTGAGAAGGCGCCGTCGTTTGAGGCGGAGACGACGCAAGGGCCGATCAAGTTTCCGGAGGACTTTGCGGGCAAGTGGGTGGTGTTCTTTTCGCATCCGGCGGATTTCACGCCGGTGTGCACGACGGAGTTCATGACGTTCGCGACGATGCAGCCGGAGTTCGAGAAGCTCAACTGCAAGCTGCTGGGGTTGAGCATCGACAGCACGTACAGCCACATCGCGTGGCTGAGGACGATCAAGGAGAAGATTGAGTATAAGGGCATGAAGGGCGTGGAGGTGAACTTCCCGGTGATCAGCGACCTGACGATGGAGGTGTCGAAGGCGTTCGGCATGCTCCAGCCGGCGGCGAGCAGCACGCAGGCGGTGCGGGCGGTGTTTATCATCGACCCGGAGAGCGTGGTGCGTGCGATTTTGTACTATCCGCTGTCGAACGGGCGAAACATGGAGGAGATCAAGCGGCTGCTGGTGGCGATGCAGCTTTCGGACTCGCAGAAGGTGGCGACGCCGGCGAACTGGCAGCCGGGTGACGAGGTGATCGTACCGCCGCCGGGATCGTGCGGGACGGCGAAGGAGCGGGTGGAGAAACCGGCGTCTGACACGCGGGTGCTGGACTGGTTCATGGTGCTCAAGAAGTGTCCGAAGTAGCCAGGCTGGGATGTCACAGACGGGCGAAAAGCGGGACGTGATTCTCCGCCAGCCGGTGGAGAAGTCCGACGAGGGTCTGCCGATCGGCAACGGCCGGATGGGGACCCTCGTCTGGACTGCCCCGGAGCGTGTGGAGTTTCAGGTCAACCGGGCGGACGTGTTCGCGGCGAATCGCGGTCACGGTTTGGATCAGGCTGCGCCGATGAGCAGCGGCGAGACGACGGCGGACTATTGCGGGGCGTGCGCGAGGGTTCGGGTCGCGTTGGGCGGCGAGGTGTTTTGCGGGGAGGATTTTGAGCAGCGGCTTTCGATGGTCGATGCGGAGGTGGGCGTTTTCGGCAGGGCGGTGGCGGTACGGTGTTTTGTCTCGGCGGAGCGGGACCTGCTGGTGATCGAGGTGGATGACCGGCGGCAGGCGAGCGCGGGTCTGACGGTTGAGCTTTCGGCGTGGGGTCCGCTTGAGGTTTGCAGCGGCGGGCATGTGGCCCGGTGGCGTTTGACTGAGCGTGACGGCTGTGCGCTGGTGCTGCGGTCGTTTGAGGAAGGGGGGTACTACTGCGGGTCGGCGGTTGGCGCGATGGTCGAAGGCGGTAGTATTGAGGTTGTGGGCGATGGCGGCATGCGGCTGGCCAAAGCGTCAGGAGGCAAGTCGCTGATTGTGGTTGCCAGTGCCGGTTCGAGGTCGCGGGAGGCCGATTTGACCGCCACTGTGGTTGATCTGCTTGGCGAGGTTCGAGGCCGGTCGTACGATGAGCTTCAGATCGACCATCGGCGCTGGTGGTCGGCGTTCTGGTCGCGAAGCGAGGTTTCGATCGCCAGCGAGGATCCGGCGGCCAGGCGGCTCGAACACCTCCGCGATCTGCACCTGTACCATCTGGGGAGCACGTCGCGCGGGCCGGTTCCGCCGAAGTGGAACGGTTCGCTGTTTGTGACGGAGGGGGACGTGCGTTCGTGGGGTTCGCAGTATTGGGTGTGGACGACGGAGAGTTTGTACTTTCCGCTCTACGCGGCTGATCTGATCGAGCTGACGGAGCCGTTTTTCCGTATGTACGGCGATCAGCTTGAGGCGTGCCGAGCGGCGGCGCGTCAGCGGTGGGGGGTTGGGGGGGCGTTTTTTCCGGAGACCAACGCGTTCGACGGGCCGACGGTCTTGCCGGATGGGGCGGGCTGCGAGTTTCAGGAGGCATACCTGGGCCGCAAGCCGGTGGCGGCGTTGTCGAGCGAGACGAAGGAGCTTTGCCGGTTCGACAGCAGCCTTCGGACGGTCGCGTGGCCGGCGGCGCAGGCGGAAGGGCGGTTTTCGTGGATCAGCCATCTGGTGTCGTCCGGGTGCGAGGTGGCTATTCAGGCCTGGTGGCGATATCGGTACACGGGCGATGTGGATTGGCTTGGGCGTGTTGCGTATCCGCTGTTGCGTGAGACGGTGGAGTTTTATCGCGGGTTGGTTCGTGAGGGCGCGGACGGCCGGCTGCATGTTTGCGGCACGAACGTGCACGAGGCGTTCTGGGGCGTGGATGACGGGATCATGGATCTGGCGGCCATTCGGGGTGTGGCGCCGCTGGCGATCCGCGTGGCGGAGATGCTCGATACCGATCGCGATCTTCGGGCGGGCTGGCGGGATTTGCTGGAGCGAGTGGCGCCGTATCCGATGGGTTGCGATGCGGAGTCGCAGGCGATCGAAGGCGGCGCGTTGGCCGAGGACGTGTGGTCGGTCGGGCATCTTGGGGCGGTTTGCGTGAACAAGCTCTGCGAGGACGTGTGGCTCACGCCGGTGTTTCCGTTTGAGGATTGGACGCTGGAGACCGACGATCCGGAGACGGCGCGGATCGTGCGGAAATTGGTTTCCCTCGCTCCGAGGCTCAAATCCATTCTGGAGGGCGAACACTCCAATACCGCCGACCGCACGCCGGTCGCGGTGGCGCGGGCGGGGTTGGGCGAGTTTCTACCTGAGGTGCTGGCCCGGTACGATGCGGCATTTTCGCCAATGGCGAACGGGATGAGCCGGTTTGAAGGGCATCAGGCGATGTCGGTTGAGCCGCTGGGGATTATTACGACGGCGTTGCAGGAGGGGTTGCTGCAGAGCGTGTCGCGGCGTCCGGGCGAGTTGGAGGCGATTCGCGTGTTCGCGGCGTGGCCGAGGCGGTGGGATGCGTCGTTTCGGCTGTTGGCGCGGGGCGGTTTTGTGGTGCGTTCCTCGATCAGCGCGGGACGGGTGGAGTTTGTTGAGATCGAGTCGCGGCTGGGCGGGACGTGCCGGGTTCGCTTGCCGTGGGAGGCGTATCGGTTTGAGGGCCAGGCGGAGGGCGAGGTCCGCTGCCGCGGCGGGTTGGTCGAGTTTGAGACTCGGCGAGGCGGACGGTATCGGCTTGCGCCGGCGTAGAGGCGGCCGATGAACTGTTACCCGATCGCGTACTCGTTCATGGCCTGGACGGCCTGTTCGCGTCCGTCGGGGGGCAGGCCGACGTAGTCGGATTCCCAGTAGAGGATTTGCGGCGAGCCCAGGCGGCGGGCGGTGCGGAGGCTTTTTTGGAAGTCTTCGCGGTCGGCGGGCACCCACCAGTAGAGCCAGACGTTGCAGCGGTCGCCGGCGATATCGCGCAGGTACTTGTAGGCTTTGGCGGCGGTTCCGCCCTTGAGGTAGTAGCCGGCGGCGACGAGGTCGTCGACGAGGCCCTGGCGGACCCAGGTTTCCAGGTCGAGGAAGAGGCCGTAGTAGCTTCCGTTGATGCGGCCGTCTTGGCCGCGGTAGGACCACGGATGGTTGACCATGGCGGCGATCGGGAGGTTGCGGTTTTTGGCTTTGACAAGTCGTTTGGCCTGGCGGGCGAAGGCGGTGATCGGGGCAGCGCGGAAGGCGACCCAGCGTTCGTCGTTGTTCGGTATCGTGTGCGGGTCGATGCCGAACTTCTTCTTGAAGCCTTCGATCATCGGTTTTTCGTAGCCGAAGTCGCCGGTGCCGCAAGGCGTGACCTGCGGGTTGTTGCGGACGTCGCCGGTTCGGATCCAGTCGAAGAAGACACCGTCGATGTCGTAGGCGAGGATTTCGCGGAGGAGTCCGAGTTTGTACTCGCGGACCTCTTCGAAGGCGAAGCTGAGCTGGGAGTTGTAGGGGATGCCGCCGCGTTTGACCCATCTGAGGTGCGGGTTGTGACGGGCGAATCGGCTGGCGATTCCCCAGGCGTGGTCGTCCTCGTTGATGCTCAGCCAGGCGTGGACTTCGAGGCCGATCTTATGGCCGTATTCGACGGCTTCGGCGAGGCAGTCGAAGTTGCGGTAGCCTTTCATGAAGGAGGTGTCAACCTGACCGGGCGAAGCCCAGGCGTGGTAGCAGTCGGCGTCGTAACCCACGGCTTCGGATTCGAGCAATTTGCTGTCGTAGAGGGCCCGTCCGCCGTCGAAGGTGCGCCAATAGAGTCGGGTCCAGCCGGCCTCTTTGCAGCGGTCGCAGATCCGCCGGACGCTGGGTTTGCCGTGGCCGAGCTGTTTGGGAAACCGCCAGATCCAGTCGCAGTGGGTGACCGGGCTGGACAGGATGATGCGGTCGGAGGGAGTCTTCATCGTCGCGTCTCCTGAAAGGTCATTGACCGTATGGAAACGTTGTGAAGACGCCCGGCGCCGCGTCGGCAGCGCCGGACGTCGTGGTGGTCTTTCGCTTCCTTGCGTTGCGTTATCCGTACTTGGCTTTGAGGCTCAGGCCCTTTTTGGCGCTCTGGCAGGCGAGGTCGATGATGTGGATGGGACGGCGGGCCCACTCGCCGGTGATGACCAGCGGCTCGCCCTTGACGAGGTGGTCGGCGATATTCTTGTAGAATCGCCAGTACTCGGCGGGCGGGTTCTTGCCCTTTTCGATCTGCTGGCCGTTTTCGGTGGGGGTGATGATTTCCCATTCCTCGCCGCCCATGATGTAGGTGCCCTTGGTGCCGGTGATTTCGAGCATGCCTCGTTTGGGGTTGCAGTCGATGGCGGTCATGCAGAGGCTGAGCCACTGGCCGCTGGCGAATCGGACGACGGCTTGGGCTTCGTCCTCGTTGGTGTCCTTTTTCCAGGCGGTCTTGGCGGCCCAGACGCCATTTTTGGCGAATCCGGTAACCTCGCGGATTTCGGAGTTGATGACCTGGAGCGAGTATTCGAGCAGGTGGGCGCCCCAGTCGTACATGATTCCGCCGGAGATGGTCTTGCTGGTCCGCCACCAGTTGCCCGGGCATCCGTAGCGGCCCATGTGGGCTTCGACGCGGACGACGTCGCCGATTTTGCCCTGCTTGATGACCTTGACGGCCTGCATGATCCAGCCGTCCCAGTGGCGGTTGTGGTAGGCGGAGACGACCAGTTTGCGTTTCTTGGCCTCGGCGATCATGGCGTCGCACTCGGCGGTGGTGATGGCGAAGGGTTTCTCGCAGACGACGTGTCGGCCGGCCTTGAGGCACTGGAGGGCCAGCTTGGCGTGGGTGTTGTGCGGGGTGATGATGACGACGAGGTTGACATCGGACTTTTTGAGCATTTCGGAGACGGAGGTGAAGGTCTGGATGCCGGGGAAGTCCTTTTTGGCGACTTCGAGTCGGGCCGGGTCGAGGTCGCTGACGACGGCGGGGGTCATGCCGGCGTCGCGCATCTGGTTGAGGTGGGCTGGGCCCATACCGAACGCCGGTCCGTAACCGATGACGCCGACCTTAATGTCGCTGGCTTTCTTGAACTTTGCCATGCCTTGTCCTTTCGAACTGCTAACAGGGTTTTGTGCCGTGCTGATTGGCGGGGATTTTCACACGAACCACCGCGGGTTTCAATCTCAAAAAGTATACCCATTGGCGAGGAGGGATGTCCACTTCCTTACCGCGGCGATATGGTCCGATCACGGCGTGAGCCGCAGTTGGCAGCGGTCGATGTCGTCGTAGCCGGGTTTGGCGGCCAGTGGCGTTTCGCGGGTGGCCACCTCGGCGGCTACGGTTTGGCCGCGGAAGCAGGCTTCGACGCGGTACGGTCCGGGTTCAGCCAGGACGAACCAGGCGGTTCCGGCTGGGTCGGTCAGGACGCCGGACGGGTTGGCGGACTGGCCGCCGGCGGGCGTGAGGACGACGATCGCCCCGTCGCAGGGGTTGCCGGTTTGGTCGAGGACGGTGACGATCAGTTCGGGGGCCTTGGTCGGTTGCAGCGGCGGCATCGGATTGAAGGCCTGGCGGAAGGCGTCCCAGACCGGGTTCATGGTCACTTCCGGGCGGTTCGGGTCAAACCAGTTGATGTTGTCGCACTGCGTGCCGCAGGCGAAACTTTCGACCTTGACGTCCGGGCCGGAGAGGCTGGGCCATGGAATCTGGTCGATCAGGACGTTGGCCCCTTCGGGCATGTACCAGCGGTCGCCGCGGCCGTACTCGGCGAGGTTTTCCTTGTAGAGGTCGGCCCACGGGCTCATCCACTCGCGTTTGGCGGTGGTGAAGGAGCCGATGTAGAAGGCGGGGAAGGGCATGGTTCCGGCGACGCCGTTTTCGATCTCAAAGCGGATATCGTCGTGGAACTTTTTGGCGGTTCGCGGGACGGCCTCGGCGGCGCGGTTGGGGTCGAGGACGCTGTTCATGGCGAAGTAACCGCCCTCATAGACGCTCCACTCGCCGTTGATGGCGGGCCGGTCGTTGCGTGTGGGCCAGTCGGCGAGGAACTTGCGGCTGGCGTAGTGGATATCGACGATGGGGAAGCCTTCGTAGCCGTTGTTGCCCTGTTCGGTGGTGATCATGTTGGGGTTGGTGTCGCGGACGAGTTGGCCGAAGGCGAGGAAGCGGCGGATGCCGTCGGGAATCCACTCGTCGGAGCTCTGGAAGAGCTCGTTGGTCAGCGAGAAGATCACGGCGGAGGGGTGGTGGCGATAGCGTCTGGCCATGTTGCGGTAGTAGCGTTCGATTCCGCGCCGCCAGGCTGGGTCGTCGAAGTTGGCCCGGCCGTAGTAGTCCGAGGGGACTCCGCGTCCGATGGGCATGTCGCCTTCGGGCTCGACGAGGTGGCCGAGTTCGTCGGCCACGGTGTAGCTGCTTTCGGGGGCAGAGGTGAACCAGTGGTACCGGACCAGGTTGAAGTTGGCGTCGCGGGCGAGGCGGTAGTAGCGGAACTTCCACCAGCGGGAGGCTTCGGCGCCGTGGCCTTCGGTGGCCCAGAGGTGGTCGCCCTGAAGGACGATGTCCTTGCCGTTGAGTTTGAACCGGGTGCCGTCGATTTGGAAGGTCCGCAGGCCGAATCGCACGACGTCGCGGTCGACCGTCTGGCCGTTTTCGTTGACTTCGATGTCCATGAAGTAGAGCACCGGATCGCCGTAGTCGCCGCCGATTCCCCAGTGCCGGATGCCCTCGCAGACCTGCTCGAAGCGCAGGGCCGCGTGCCCGCCGGCGGCCAGATCGACCGTCTGAGGCGGCAGCTTGAAGCAGGTTTCGCCGTCGCGCCGGATGACCGGTCGCAGCGTCACTTTTCGAGCGGCGTCGGTGCGGTTGGCGACCTCCAGCGTCATCAGGACGCTTTCCTTGGCCTGTCCCGGGCGGATGAGCACGTCCTGGACGGCGAGCGGCGGGCGTTTGTGGAGGGTTATGTCCTCCCAGACGCCGTGGTGGTAGTCCGCGGCAGTGGCGAACCAGCGCTGGCCGCCGAGGCCGAGGGATTTCTTGTCGCGCGGGACGAAGGCGAAGTGGGCCCGGCCGCTGCCTTCGGTATAGACGTGGACGACGTTGAGTTTTCCCGGCGCGGCGAATGGGGTGATATCGACCTCGAAGGGGTCGACGCCGAGGTGATCGCCGGCGAAATGGCCGTTGACGAAGACCGCGCCGTAGGAGCGGATGCGGCTGAACGCGATGGCCAGCCGGCTGGCGGACCATGACGGCGGAATCCATATCTCTTTGCGGAGCCAGGTCTGGTTCTTGATCGTGCCGTCCTGGTGCGGCATGCGCACCGGCTGCCATTCGGATGGCGGGTCGTCCGGCGTGCCGCCGGTTCCGGCTTCCCAGACGCCATTGAGCAGGACGCTGAGTCGCGGCGCGTCGGCTGTGCTCTGGGGCTGGTCCGTGGCGGCGGCTTTGGGATACTCGGCTTGGATCTTGAGGAAATTCTCGCCGATTTTGGTCTCACGCGACTGGGTCAGGCGGGTTTGGGCCTCATCGGCGCATCGGCCGGCGTACTGCAGATAGGTCACCGCTTCGCGCATCGCGGTGAGTTGGTCTTCGTTCGGCGCGGCCGCCTGCGTGTCGAGCGTGCCAATCTTCTGTGCCGCAGCCAGTCCCGCATCGAGATAGATTCTGGCGATCTGCCGGTACATGTCGGCCATGCGGGCGGCGTCGAGGGCCATTTCGAGGGGTTCTTTTTCCAGGCTTTGAACCGCTGCGACGATCGCTTGGCGGCGGGCGGCGACGTCGGCGTAGTCCTTGACGATCGTTTCGGGTGGAATGCCCGCGTCGTCTGAGGCGAGGAAGAACATGCGATCCAGGCCCTGAACGCAGGTCGGCGGGATGGTCGTTTTGACGCCGGTCAGGCCGACCCAGATGGGCACCAGGTCGGTCTCGTTGGACTCGAAGACGATGGACTTGATGACCTTTTCCGGGTGCGGGTTGTCCCACTTCATCATGTAGAGGGCGCGGCCGGTGGCCGGGGCGGTGTAGGCGACCCGGGCGGCTTGGAGGTCTTGCGGGTACCACCAGTCGCCGACGTGGACGGCGGAGACCACCGGTACGTCGACGGTCGTGCCGTCGGCGTATTCGATGTGGTAGTCGGCGGCGTGGAGGTTCGGGTGCATGCACCACGCTGCGGTGTGGAGGAACAGCAGGGCGCGGTAGGTCTTGCCGATCGCCAGCGGGGCGGATTTGGGGGCGAAATACATCCGCCGCGATCCGCGCACCGCCACGCAGGTGTTGCCGTCGACGGGCGCGGCGATATCAAAGGGGATATCGAGGCACATCATCCGGCCGATGGGGATTTCACGGGCGTCGTTGCCAGCGCCCTGGTCGGACCAGCCGCCTTTCTCATCGGCGGCTTCCTCGTCGACAAAGCCGGTGTTGGCGACCGGCGAGATGTCGATCGGCTCGAAGAGGTCCTGCGGCCGCGGCTCCTGCGGCGCGAATTCGTACTCACGGCAGTAGTGCTCGCCGATTTCGATTTCGTCGGCTTGGTAGTCGAGGATTCGCAGTTCGTCGAAGGCGGCGTTGGCGTCCGGGCCGATGCGGATGTGCTTGCCTTCGACGCTCACGGGCTCGCGGATGCCCGTCGCGCCGGCGAACCGCCCGTCGATAAAGAGCTTCATGTGGTGGCGTTCGAGGCTCCACGCGGCGGCGATGTGATGCCATTTGGCGTTGGCCCGCCACTGGACCGTGGTCGAAACAGAACAGTCGCCGATGGCGTAGACCAGCATCTTTTTATCGGCGTCGAGGGCGATGCTGAGCGTTCCCGCGTCGAGCAGGACGACGCGACCCTGGTCGGGCGTCTGTCGCAGGTACGTGCGGAACTCGATCGTGCCCTGGGCCGGATCGAGGTTGCCGGCGGCGTCGTAGGCGAGCGCGCCCCTGCCGGCGATCTCCAAGCCGCCGACGGCGGGCATGCTGTTGGAGAACGGGTAGCCGAAGGTTCCCGAGAAGACGTCGCCCTCGACGACGGCGGCGGGCGAACCGCCGGCCACCTCGGCGTCGAGGCGCGAATTCCAGTGGGAAAGCAGCAGCGTCTTTGCCTGGACCGAACCCAACGAGGCCAGCACGAGGCCGGCCGCCAACGCGAGCATCCGTCGCATGCAGCGTCTCCTTGAAGAGGGCCTTACTTGGCGGGGATTTTGAAGTAGCAGAACGAGAACGGCGGTGCGGTGACCTGGCAGGTTCGGCCGTCGGTGGTCACCGGGACCTGGATCGTCTCGAACGCCATCGTATCGAGGTTCTCGCTTCGGTAGCCGTTCGCCTGTTCGGCTGGGCCGAACTCGCGCGATCCGTCGAGCGTCAGGCGCACCGGGCGCGGGGTCGCCAGGGCGTTGCCGACCGTCACGAGCAGGCCGTCGGTCCACTGCGAGACGGTGACGCCGCCGAAGTCGAAGATAATCTCGCGCAGGGCGTGATCGCCCATGATCTTCATGACCTGGGCGGGCAGCGGGAGTTCGTAGCGCTCGCCCTTGGGGTTCTCCGGGAAGTAGAATATGCGGCAGAACCAGGTGCCTTCTTGGGCAACGCTTCGGACCAGGTCGTGGTGGACGAGCATGGCGTGTTTTTTGATCCGGGCGGGAAATATCCATGCTTCGGCGAGGCTTCGGCCCATGCCGTGCTCGTGCGGCGCGCCGGGCAGCGGTCCGCCGGCGGCGAAGTTGCCTTCGGTCATCGCCAGTTGGGTGTGGGTGTAGCCCAGCTCGTCGAGTTTCTTTCGCACGCCGTCGCGGAGGCGCGCGATGTTGGACCAGGCGGCGATGCCGCCGTCGTAGACGTGTTGGCCGTCGCTGAAGGGGATGCCCGTGCCGCCGAAGAGGTACTCGTGATGGGAGGTGTAGGCGATGTCCTTCATGCCGACTCTGGCCATTTCCTCGAAGACGGCGAAGGGCCACGACCAGTCGGACCAGGTGATGCCGTCGCCGTAGATGGCGAACTGGGCGTTGGGATCGACCTCCTTGATGGCCTTGTAGAACTCGTGGCTGACCCCGACGTAGGTTTTGGGGCAGAAGTAGACCATGTCCTCGTTGCCGAACTCCCAGATGACCTTGACGCCGATTTCGGCGGCCCAGCGGACGAGGGTTTTGGCGTCGTCGAGGGCGTTCTGGAACTTGTCGAGATGGTATTCGAGCGGTCGGACCTTGGGGTCCAGCGGCCGGTCCACGCCCTCCGGCGCCGGCCAGGAGAGCTGGGTGTCCTGGAGGGCGATGCGGTAGGCCTCTTTGGTTTCCGGATCGTACCAGTAGCCCAGGTTCAACTGGAAGACCGCATCGGCGCCCGCCTCCTTGCAGAGTTTGAAGAACTCTCGGGCATCGGCCCAGCCGAACTTGGACCGGTCGAGCGGATAGTCGCCGATCAGCTTGCGGAAGCCGTCCATCGACTCGGGGCCGTGGATGCTGTACCAGTAGGCGGAGTTGCCGCCCGGAAAGCGGATCAGGCGGATGCGCATTTCTTGCAGCGCGTGGACCAGTTCCGGGAAGAGTTCCGGGTCGTTCATGGCGTCGGAGGCGCCGCGGAACGGGTAGTCAATCTGGATGGCGTTGCCGTAGGGATTGGTCGGCGTGAAGGCGGTCTTGTCGAGCGGGCTGACGGTCAGGTCCAGCGTGCTTGGCTCGTTGGAGACCTGGCTTTCATCTCGCCAGGCGGCGACCTCGACGACGCGGACGCCTTTTTCGCGGGCGTCGCAGGCGACCCGCATCTCGGTCAGATGGCGAAGGTTGGGCACAGCCAGTTCGGGGCCGACAGGTTTGTCGTTGACGTAGGCTTGGAAGACGCCGGGCCGCACCACGCCGATCGCGAGTTTGACCGGCTGCGTCCAGTTGGCTCCGAGGGTGTTGAGCCACACCTTCCAGTCGTCCCATCCGCCGTTGTCGTTGTAGTTGATCGCCCACGCGCCCTGGTTGTCCTCGCCGCGGAACGAGGCAATCATCACGTAGGCGTTGGTGATGACATCGGAAATCCAGAGGTAGACGACTCCGCCTTCTTCGGGCTGGAGACGGCGGACGGTGGCTTCGATTCGGGTCGGGTCCTGATCGAGGAATCGCTTGCCGATGTAGCCGGAGACTTTCGGGTTGGTCCCGCGCATCCAGACCTCGCCGTCGTCGGCTTGCAGGTCGATCTCCATCGATCCGTGGACGTTGACGTGGCAGACGGAAAAGCCGTTGACGCGGTACTTGACCGGGTCTCGGGTCTGGAAGGTGGGCGTGAATTTGGGGTCCTTGAGGTTATTGAAGTCGATGCCAGCCTCAGCTGGGGCCGGCTGCGTGTCAAGCGGCAGCATCGGCGCGGTCTGCGGCGGATCGGCGATCTCGGCGAAACCGGCCTTAAAGAGCAGCTTCTCAGCCGCCGAGCCGGCCGGAACCGAGAGAATCGACAAGACACCAAGTGCGATCATTACGCTGCGCATTCCTGCTCCTTTGATTGAAGAGGTTGGTATTCGCGGCAGAGACGCTATGTGTTATACCGGCATTCGAAGCCGATGCCTCCATCGGCTGCATTGTTTGGGCGTGCAGACAGCTCTGCGCGACTCCAGTAGTCGAAACCGGAATAGCTGAGAGGCGAGACCGGCATCGTGATGGCCGCGACGACCATCAGTAGCTTAACGAGGGACAATGTTCTTCTTTGGGCCATATCGTCCATCCAGACTTGAACCTTTGTGTCGCAACCGACGGCGCGTTTCAGGGGCGTCTTCGGCTTGGTAACGTAGTCTCCTAGCGTTTGCTGGGGTCCAGATACGGACACGCTATGCTTCCCACATGACCATCGATGAACACCATGTTCCCGGTCATGCCGAATCGGTGATGGTATATATGATGGTCGAAGAAGAACGGCGCTTCGGTCGTGGGCACCTGGTCATAGAGCCATTCCCAGTTGTGGTAGTTGCCGTTGTAATACTCCCAACTGCGCGGAATCATGGGACTGTCGATCTTGACGTCCATGTACTGCCACTCAAAGTCATAGCTGCTGCCGTGGGACCAGAACCCTTCCGGCGCGCCGGAACCCTCTTCGGCTGGGCACATCCAGAGGGTGTGCGGATTGGGATAGTTCCATAAACCCCACCAGAATGTCTGGCCGCCGACGTATTTGTAGAGGCCGAGTCGGATCAGGTCCTGCATATCGGCGACGTAACACAGCCAGGAAGGCGAGCCGACCCACGGTCGGTTGTAGATGGCCAGCCGGTCCCCGATTTCGCCGGCGTAGATGAGCGTACCGGTGGCGATCTGCCGCAGATTGTTCCGGCACGAGAGCTGGTAGGCCATGGCCCTTGGTTTCTGTAGCGCGGGCAGCAGCAAGGCGACCAGTACGGCGATGATGGCGACGACGACGAGCAGTTCTATCAGGGTGAAGCCTGGTTTTGTTCGACGGTTCATTTTGGGTCACTCCCTGGCGCTATTGGCCTTCGGCTTTCGATTTGTCCTGGTTTTCCGGGACGGGCAGTCCGGGCACCCATTCGGTCGCCTGGTCGGGCGACGGCTGATCCTGCGTGGTGACGGCGAAGAGGGCGAGGAAGCCGCTTTCGTTCGCCGGCCGCAGGACGATTCGGCGGATTGCCTGATCGGGGCGCGGGTTGTTCCAGACGTACTGATAGAGGCCCGGATGAGGGAATTCGGGGCCGACCCAGACCACGGCTGGGTGCAGAACTTCGGGGCTGCGGTCGGTCCGGCACCAGTCTTCGACGTCCGGGCCGTAGCGGACGTCGGCGATGGCGACGGCGCCGTCGGCGTAGATGATCTCGACGTTCGCCACTTTCGTTCCGACCGACAGCGGGTTGGTCCAGAGGCTCGTGACCAGCAGGTTGACGCACGCAGCCCGGGTATCGAGAGGGATGGCGATTTCTTTAACGCCCTGCGGATTGTGGTCGGCGGCGTAGAGGCTGGCACAGGCCAGGCCGTTGTTGGCGTTCGGATCGACGATTTGGTATTCGACGCCGCCAAATCGCTGCGAGCCGGTCGGCAGTTTGTGCATGCCCATGGCCGAGCCGCCCCAGATGCCGCCGGTCAGGCCGCTGTTGCAGAGGGAGGCGATATCGACCGGGTGGAAGCCCAGATCGAGGGTCGGCGCCGCCTCGTCGCGGGGGCGGATCTGAAGCCCGAGGTTGGCCAGGATCGGCCGGACGTACGACTGGGCGGCTTTGCGCTCCTTGAACTCGTTTTCCCAGTCGACCTCGTCGATGAGCCAGCTTCCGCGGCCGGCGCTGATCGCAGCGATGACCGGCGGATCGGCCAGCAGCTCGACGGCGTCGCCTTCCGCGGCGTCGATGTAATGTTTGGCCACCCGCGGATCGACCGGGCTGGTGTAGGGCGGCCGGCCGGTTGCCCAGTAGACTGACTCGTTGGTCACGCCGGCGGCCAGGCCGCGCGCGGCCATGCGGATCGGGCGGTTGAGCGTCAGGCTGCGGATTTGCACCGGGACCGGAAGCAGCGAGTTGAGCAGGTCGGTGTGCTGCGATGTGGGACGGTGGAGCCAGACGACGCCGCCCGATTCGACGAAGCGGGTCAGGGCCTCGCGGTTGGCGTTCAGTTCGTTCAGCGCGGTCTCGTCGGCTTCGACGATCAGGGCACCGTAGGTCGAGAGGTCGGCGATCTCGCCCAGCCGGCCGAGGATCGGATAGGCCTCGACGCCCAGCGATCGCAGGAACGTCATGGTCATCGATTTGGCATCGGCCACCACGCCGAGAGGCTTGGCTCCGACGCCGCGATAGGCATCCACGTAGTTCAGCAGGTTCGTCAGGAGCATTCGGGCTGCGGGCTGATCGTCGAAGAGTTCGACGGTCGCCATCTGGTTCAGGACGATCAAGCCGTTGCCGTGGGCGACTTCGAGCAGGGCGGCGTCCTTGAATCCACCGCCGCAGTCGGCGATGGTCCGGGCGGAGAAGTGGGTCGGCTTCTCGTAGGTCATCAGCGCAGTCAGATGGTCCTCACGCCAGAAGCGCAGGCGATCCTCGGTCAGCCCGGTCAGGAGCGGATGCTCCGGGCGGCGAGGGAAGATGATGGTCGCGGACGATCCGGGATTGGGCAGCGTTTCCAATGTATTTTCGTCGACGTCGCTGGTTCGCTGGAGATCTTTGTCGGCCTTGACCAGTTCGGGTTGGACCGGCAGGTAGGCCGGCGTTTGATCGCCGCCGAAGACCACCACGCGGCCGCCGTTGGCGATGAATTCATCCAGCGATTCGGGGCTGAAGGGCAGAGTCTCCGCGTTGCCGTCGATCAGCAGTACGTCCAGGTCTGACAGATCGCCTTCGACCGTCTTGACCGCGACGCCTAGCCGGTCGAAAACGGCTGTGTCCATGCCCACGTGGCCGAATCGGGCTGAGAGGGTCAGCGTCGGTGAGTCATCCGGGAAGATCTCGAACTCCCGCCGCGAGGTGTGCCGGACGACGCCGTCGGTCAGGGTTTCGACGACGAACTCGGCTTTGGTCGGCGCGGTCACCGCGGGTAGGTTCAGCGTGACCTGCGTCCGCTTCATCTGCGTCGGTTCCAGGGACACGATCGACGAACCTTCCTGGATCGTCTGGCCGTCCAGCATGCTCAGCCGCCAGCGCACGGTCATCTCCTGCGGCGAAAGCGAGTCGTCGATCGTGGTCAGCGTACGGATGATTTCCCGTCCGCCGAAGTAGCCGCGGCGATGCTGGTGGATCAGCGTCGTCAGCGGCGCGATCAGTTCCTTGTACTGTTTGAGTTTGGGCGTCGCTTCGTCGAACGGCAGCGTTCGCGGCCATATCGGCGTCCACGGATAGGCGGCTGAGACTCCGTCGATGCGTTGGCCCTCGACGGTCATCGGCCAGTTGGTCATCTGGGCCACGTCGTGCCAGTCGCGCACGTAGACGGCGTCGCCGGCGATCGCGGCGCACGGGCCGGGCGTGACGCCCAGGCAGCAGTCGCACTCGCCGACCACCAGCGGTTTGGCCCGGTCCCACAGCCAGTCTTTGGCGATGTAGCTGTCGAGCCGCATGGAGATCCACCGGCTGGTGACCGGAAACAGCTTTTCGCCGCCGGGCAGGCCGGGATAGTGGACGTTGTAGATGTCGGCTACGTCGTAGAAGACCGGGCCGGAGCCATCGTACATGATTGGTCGCGAGGGGTCGAGCCGCTGGACGAGGCGGCCGAGTTCGCGCATGCCGTCGCGGGTGCGCCGGACGTCCTGCTCGGAGCCGACCGCGGTGTGCGGGCCGGACTCGGGCATGTAATAGCCCAGTTCGTTTTCCATGCTGCGGACGACCAGGCTCGGATGGTTGAACTCGCGGAAGACCCATCGCGGATAGTACTCAGCCAGCGTCTGCCAGAGGCGCTCGTCCGGCCAGTTGTAGGCGCAGGGGATCGAGCTCATGATCGCCTCCGAGGCGATCATCAGGCCGGCTTCATCGGCGGCGTCGTACATCAGGATCGCGAAAGGCTCGGAGTGGAACCGCACCAGGTCGATGTTGAAGTCCAGCAGGTCTTCGAAGTACCGGCGGGTTTCGTACCAGCCGCGCACCTGGCTGTCGAAGCCGGGGAATCCGTACGGCATGTTGGCCCCGAGGCCCGGGCGGATGGCCACGCCGTTGATCCGGAACACCGCGCCGTCGGGCCGGAACTCGCGGAATCCGAACCGCGTGTCGAGCCGGTCGCGCAGGGTGTCGGCGTCGCGCAGCTCCGAGCGCAGGCGGTAGAGGTACGGCTGGCCCGGCCACCAGAGCGTCAGCTTCGACAGGTCGGCGGCGATGGTCTGCGTTACCTCGCTACGGCCCGGTTCGACGGTCAGCATCTGTTCCGGACCTTCGAGCACGAGTTCGCCCTTGTCAATCATGCGATGCGTCAGCCGGACCTCGCGCGGTTCGGCGGTGCGGTTGACGATCGTCGTTTTGACGGTCAGCGACTTTTCGCGAACCGACGGCGTGACGTAGCACGTCTCGATGGCCACCGGATCGGTCGCGACGATGGCGATCGGGTCGATGATGCCCGCGGGCGAAACGCCGGAGCCATGCGGCCGGATGAACGGCTTGCCGCCCGGCCCGCTGTTATTGATCGCGACCTTGGCGTAGGCCTCCTTGAGTTCCGGCTGAACCTGGTTGATCCAGTCGGTCACCGCGATCAGCAGTTCGTTCTCGTGGCTGATTTTGGCGGTTTCGGTCAGGTCGACGGTCTGCGGCATCTGGTCGGTGTCGTAGCCGCCCAGCGGCTGGCCGTTGAGGAACACATCCGCCCGGAATCGCACGCCGCTGAGCTTGAGTTCGACGGTTTTGCCCGCCATCGC
>JAAYCJ010000252.1 GCA_012729815.1 Phycisphaerae bacterium
GGACGCCGTGGACCGACATCATCGTCCGGCCTTCCGGCTGGGTGTAGATCGCATAGCCGGCGATGTCCACGCCATCGCCCGGACTGGCCACGAAGATTTCTTTCCGCACTGCATTCATGAGGCGATCTCCTCGTCGTGTCCGTCTTTGGGCTGTTGTGAATACCAAGCGGGCGGTTGTTTCTCAACACTTCATTCGTTTTCCGGTTCGCGCGGGCGGGGCGGGTCGGCTGGATTTTGGGCCACCGCGCGGACCATCCGCCGTATAATGGACGCCGCGCATCACGTTGTCGCAAGAGGGAAGCAGAATGGGCAAGGTCATACTGGTTGGGGCGGGACCGGGCGATCCGGATCTGATCACGGTCCGCGGACGGCGGTGGCTGGAGCGGGCGGATGTGATTGTGGCCGATCGCCTGGTCAGTTCGCAGTTGCTCGACCGGCTGCCGGCGGAGAAGCTGGTCGACGTGGGCAAGGGGCCGACCGCCGGCGGCAAGGCCCAGGCTCAGATCAACCGCCTGCTGATCGAGCTGGCCGGGCGACACGAGACGGTGGTGCGGCTTAAGGGGGGCGATCCGCTGATCTTCGGGCGGGGCGGCGAGGAGCTTGAGGCCCTGGTCGAGGCGGGAATTGCATTCGAGATCGTGCCGGGCATCACCGCAGCCCAAGCCGTCTGTTACGCGGGTATCCCGCTGACGCACCGGGACCTGACGAGCACGGTGGCCCTGGCCACGGGGCGCGAGTCGCC
Source organism: Phycisphaerae bacterium (assembly GCA_012729815.1). Classification (NCBI taxonomy): domain Bacteria; kingdom Pseudomonadati; phylum Planctomycetota; class Phycisphaerae; species Phycisphaerae bacterium. The sequence goes on from JAAYCJ010000252.1 coordinate 743, forward strand.
GGACAAGGAGGTCTCGCGGCTGGATCACGCGGCCATGGCCAAGATGGGCACGCTGGCGTTCTACATGTCCGTCGGCACGCTGGCTGGGCAACTGCGGCAGTTGGTGGAGGGGGGTCTGTTTGCGGAGACGCCGGCGGCGGTGGTCGAGAACGCCTCGACGGGTCTGCAGCGGACAATAATTGCGACGGTGGCCAGGTTGGCTGAGGAGGCTGAGCGTCATCGCATCCAGCCGCCGGCGCTGGTGGTAATCGGCGAGGTGACGGAACTGCGAACGCGGTTTGAATGGTTCGAACACAAGCCGCTGGCGGGACAGGTGGTGGCGTTGACCCAGCCGGCGGAGCGGATCGAGCGGACCGAACGGCTGATCACCGATCTGGGCGGGTACGCGGTGTCGATCCCGTCGATCCGGACTGAGCCCGTGACGGACACCAAGGCATTGGACGAGGCGCTTGGCCGGATCGGCGAGTACGACTGGCTGGTGATCACCAGCCAGGTCGGAGCTCGCGTGTTTTTTGAACGGTTTCTGCCAATCCAGAGGGACATTCGCAAGCTGGCGGACGTAAAGATCGCGGTGATCGGATCGGCCACCGCGGAGGAGTTTCGCCGATGGGGCATCGAGCCGGACGCCATGCCCGGGCAATTTACCAGCGATAGGCTTGCCGAGACGTTGATCGGTCGAGGGATGGCGGGCCGGCGCATTTTGATGATTCGGTCGGAGATTGCGCCGGACGACCTGGAAAAACGGCTGCAAGAGGCCGGGGCGAACGTCCATAACATCGTGGGCTATCGAACGGTGACGCCGGAGCGGATCGAGCCTTCGGCCCTGGCCCGTATCGAGCGGCTCGAACGATTCGACTGGGTGCTGTTCTCGAGCGCCTCGACAGTGGATGGTTTTTTCAAGCTCATCCAACAGCACGGTCTGGACGGAAAACTGACCTCAGCCAGATACGCCTGCATCGGTCCGGTGACGGCTGAGCGGCTGCGGCAGTCGGGGCGCGAGCCGTCGGTTGTCTCCACCGAGCACACGCTCGAAGGCCTGGTCGAGGCCGTGCGGCAGCAACATAGACCCCGAGCCGACAAGACAGGAGGTTCGTGATGGGCGGAATGTTTTGGGCGACGCGAGGATGGGACGCCGAGCGGTCGGAGATTTCCTCGGACGCGGCGCGATCCAAGGCCAACCGCGCCGCTGAGCACGTGCGGCAGTTGGAGGAGCGGGTGGACCACCTGACGCTGATCGCGATGGCGATGTGGTCGCTGCTGAGGGAAAAGACGGGCCTGACGGATGAGGAACTGGCCCAGCGGGTCCAGGATATCGACCTTCAGGACGGCACGCTGGACGGCCGGGTGCGCAAGACGGACATCGTCCGCTGCCGCCACTGCGACCGGCCCATGTCGCCCCGCCACATCCGCTGCCTCTACTGCGGCACCCTTCGATCCGCGGATGGGGCATTCGATAAGCTGCTCTGATGGCTACTTATAATTGCTTCGTACAGTTCCGACAGCGGTCGTCGAACTCGATCGTACCGGCCCAACGAAATACCCCAAGTCTCCCATCTTGCCAGCCACTCGACCCGATGTTACCACTTTATCAAAATTAACATTCTTTGACGCATTCGTATCGTAGAGTTAATTTAGAGAGCTTTTTCTCTGACAACTGTCGAAGCACGGCTCAACCACCACCAGGGATACAACGCTCCAACCGGAGCTGTGCATACCACAGTAAGGAGAAAAGCAATGAGACAGCGGGCAGTCAGTCAGGCAGTCGGTTCGGGGAGACAGAGACGTCGTGCGGCGGCCGTGGTGTGGACGGCGATTTTTCTGACCACGGCGCTGGGGTTTGCCGCCCTGGCCGTTGACATGGGGTATCTCCATGCGACGCGGGCGGAACTTCAGCGGACGGCGGACGCCGCGGCCATGGCGGCGGCGGCCAAACTGGCCGGCGGCGAGGGCGACCTGGAGACGCAGGTTTTCCTGGCCGCGCGGGAGTTCAGCCTCAAGAACAAGGCGGCGGGCGTGGCCATCGACATTGCGCCGAGCGACATCGTGACCGGCCGATCCGTGCTGGGCGAGAATGGCAGGTACGTATTTGAAGAGGGCGTCGAGCCACCCGACGCGGTGAAGGTGAGGGTGCGGATGGCGTCGGATTCGCCGAACGGCCCGGTTTCGCTGTTCTTCGGCCCGCTGATGGGGGTCAATACGGCGAATATTGGGGCTTCGGCGACGGCGATGCTGGTGCCGCGGGACATCGTGATCGTGATGGACCTGTCGAACTCGATGAGCTACGACAGCCAGCTCAAGCACGAGAGCGAGACGGAGATCAACATTCAGCAGGTCTGGGAGGATCTGGGCTCGCCGACCTTCGGCAACATGACCGTCTTTCACAACAGCGCGGGTGAGATGCCCTATCACTCTTCGTCGCTCTCGACCAGTACGATCAAGAGCCGCCTGGGCCTGAACAGCGTGCCGTACCCCTATCCCCAGGGAAGCTGGAACGAGTACATCGACTACGTCAAGACCAAGCTGGACGACTACGGCCGCGACCCTGACGAACGGGCCTACGAGGACCGCTACGGCGTGCGGACCTTCGTCCACTACCTGTTGGACAAGCGGCACTGCGAGTGGGAGACGCCGCAGTTGGCCAACGCCCGCGTTCAGCCGACCTACGCGGTGAAAGAAGCCGTTGACGTGTTGTGTCAGTACCTGATCTCAATGGACAGCGCCGATCAGGTGGGGTTGGTGTCCTACAGCGACAGCGCGCGGCTCGAGCAGGGGCTGACGTTCGATCTTCA
>JAAYCJ010000253.1 GCA_012729815.1 Phycisphaerae bacterium
CCGCCTCAAAACGAATTCTACTCGCCCGACACCGCCAGTCAACGATTTTATCCGCCCCCGCCGACCCCTCACCTCACCCGAAAACACCGACACACACCCCAACCGCCCGGCAAACCCTTGAGGTAACCCCCACCCCGATATAGAATTGCCGTTTTCGGCGGTTTCCCCTGTAACGAAAACGAGGTAGGTCATGACCGAAGAGCTTTCGTCCCAATACAACTGGCAAGCCGTGGAACGCGAAGTCCAGCAACTCTGGCACGACGCCAACCTCTTCCACGCCGACCCCAACGCCGGCGGCCCCCCCTACGCCATCGTCATCCCCCCGCCCAACGTCACAGCCGCCCTCCACATGGGACACGCCCTCAACAACACCCTCCAGGACATCCTCATCCGCTATCACCGAATGCTCGGCCACAACACCGTCTGGATCCCCGGCACCGACCACGCCGGAATCGCCACCCAGACCGTCGTCGAAAAACGCGTCCTCGCTGAAGAAGGCAAACGACGTACCGACTTCCAACGCGACCAGTTCGTCGCCCGAATCCAAGCCTGGAAAGACGAATACGAAACCCGAATCCTCGGCCAGCTCCGCGCCATGGGATGCTCCTGCGACTGGGATCGCACCCGCTTCACCATGGACGACGTCTGCGCCCGCGCCGTCCGCCAGGCCTTCTTCAAACTCTTCCACGACAACCTCATCTACCGCGGAAAACGACTCGTCAACTGGGACCCCGCCACCCAGACCGCACTCGCCGACGATGAAGTCGAAATGCACGAAATCGACGGCCACTTCTGGTACCTCCAATACCCCCTCATCGACTCCGTCATGATCGACGGCCGACTCGTCGACCACGTCACCGTCGCCACCACCCGACCCGAAACCATGCTCGGCGACACCGCCGTCGCCATGAACCCGCGAGACCCCCGAGCCGCCACCCTCGTCGGCAAAACCGTCCGACTCCCCATCGTCAACCGCCCAATCCCCATCGTCGCCGACGACCACGTCACCCTCCCCGACCCAAAAAGCGACGACGTCAAAGCCCAGTTCTCCACCGGCTTCCTCAAGGTCACGCCTGCCCACGACCCCAACGACTACGACATCGGCCGACGCCACGACCTGCCCGTCATCAACGTCATGGCCCCCGACGGAACCATCAGCGACCAGCACGGCTGGTCCGACGTCGGCGGCGCCGACTTCGTCCTCGGCCTCGACCGATACGAAGCACGCGAAGCCATCGTCGAATGGTTCCGCGAAAACGAACTCCTCGAAAACGTCAAACCCTACCGCCACAGCGTCGGACACTCCTACCGCTCACACGTCGCCATCGAACCCTACCTCTCCGACCAGTGGTACGTCCGCGTCACCGACCCGCGCCTCTCCCACGCCGCCCTCGCCGCCATGGCCGACGACCAATACGAACCCTCTCCCGAACACGCACACAAACGCCAGACCGCCGCCCAACCCTGGCAAAACCGCCTCCGCTTCTACCCCGAACGCTACGCCAAAACCTTCCAATCCTGGCACGAAAACATCCGAGACTGGTGCATCTCGCGTCAACTCTGGTGGGGACACCGTATCCCCGTCTGGACCCTCGCCGACCTCGACGCCAAACTCGCCGACGACGTCGCCGCCACCCTCGACCGCTGGCGAACCGAAGGTAAAATCGCTCGCCACCAAAGCGACTCCGGAGCCACCTACTTCTGCCCGCGACCCGAATTCGAAAAGGAATTCGCCGCCTACGTCGAACAACGCGGCTTCACCCAGGATCCCGACGTCCTCGACACCTGGTTCTCCTCCGCCCTCTGGCCATTCTCCACCTTCGGATGGCCAAACCCCGCCGACTTCCCAGCCGAATTCCCCGAAGGCGACGCCGCCCTGGCTACCTGGAACCCGACCTCCGTCCTCGTCACCGCTCGCGATATCATCACCCTCTGGGTCTCGCGAATGGTCATGACCAACCTCTACTTCCTCAACCGACTCCCCTTCCACGACGTCTGCATCAACGCCATGATCCAGGACGGCGAAGGCCGAAAAATGTCCAAATCCCTCGGCAACGGCATCGACCCCCTCGACATCATCGAAATCTACGGCGCCGACGCCATGCGATATTCGCTCGCCTACCTCTGCACCGGCATGCAGGACATCCGCATGCCCGTCAAAACCGAAACCCTACCAGACGGCCGAAAAATCAACACCTCCGAACGTTTCGAAATCGGACGAAGCCTCGCTACCAAACTCTGGAACGCCGCCCGCCTCGTCCTCATGAACCTCGAAAACGCCGAACCGCCGCAAACCCTCAACGCCGCCGACCTGCCCCTCGAAGACCGCTGGATCCTCGCCAAACTCAAAGCCGCCGCCGATCAACTCTCCACCGACCTCGACCGCTACCTCTACGACGACGCCGCCATGACCTTCTACCGCTTCTTCTGGAACGAATTCTGCGACTGGTACCTCGAATGGATCAAATCCCGACTCTACTCCCAAGGCGAAACCCGACGCACCGCCCAGCAGCTCGCCGCCTTCTGCCTCGACCAGATCCTCCGAATGGCCCACCCCTTCATGCCACACATCAGCGAAAAACTCTGGGCCGAATTGAACCGCCGCTACCCCACCCGCGGCGTCGAAACCCTCCAAACGCCAAACCAACCCCTCACCGTCTCATCCTGGCCCAAACCCCAACCCGCCTGGGCCGACACCACCGCCACGCAACACGTCGAACTCCTCCAGCAGATCATCCGAACCCTCCGCGAAATCCGCGCCAACATCAACCAAAGCCGCGCAACCGAAAAACAAAAATCCATCGCCAAACTCCCCTCAGCCGACCTCCGCTGCGCCGCGACCACCGCCGAACTCGTCCTCCAAAACCGAAAAACCATCCTCGAACTCGCCGGACTCGAAACCCTCCGCATAAACCCAGCCGACTTCACCACTACCGGCGCCGCCTCGCGCGTCGTCACCGATCCCGCCGGACAAACCCTCGAACTCGCCGCCCCCGTCGCCGGACTCATCGACGTC
>JAAYCJ010000254.1 GCA_012729815.1 Phycisphaerae bacterium
CCCCCTTCGCGCCCTTCGCGACCTTCTGTTCAATCCCCGCATTTTGCATTCTGCCATTTGCTACTTTCATTCTTCATTGCCTTCTGTCCTCTCCGGCCTCCTCCACCTCTCCGCCCCTCTGCGGGAAAAGAACCCCTCGCCGCAGCCTCCCCGCGCGTAAAAACAAAGAAGGGCCGACTCGCATCGGCCCTTGTGGTAGGAAATCGGTATCGTTCAGGTCGCTCAAGTGAACGGACTACACAAACCCGTTGTTCAACTCCTCGATCAGCGAATCGAGCGCAGCGTCCCACTTCTGCTCCGTCTCGTACGTCCCAGCCGCGATCTCCTGGCGAACCGCAGCCACCTTCTCCGCCCGAGTCTCCGGCAGCGAATCGATCTTCGACCGCCACAGGGCGAGTTCCGAAATCTCGACCTGATCCTCACCATTGTCTTTGGGCGCAACCGGCTGCGATCCCGCCTTGTTCGGGCGAGCGCCCGAAACGCGGTCGGCCGGATAGCTGCTTCCTGTAGGCTGAATCTCATTGACCATAGTTCATAGCCCCTGATCTTTTGCGGCGAATTCCTGTTTCGGGGTCTGGCGTCCTGGCTTCTTCGGCTCGTGCCAACCAGCCTCCGGGACCTTTCCTTCACTCGGCCCGGATCAGCCGGTCGCTGATTGTCTCGTCATCGCACCGCTCGGTTTCACCTGCCTTGCAGGCCCGCTTAGCGGACCCGATCAGTGCTTCCAACACAGATATCGGCACGGGAATCCCAAACTCTTGAAAATTTACCCGATTCACGAATTCGCCGCTAACTCGTTCCATTCCAATACTTTACCGCCGCTTGATATGGATCGACGCGCAAAAACTGCACTTTTTCCTGAAATTCCCCCTAAAGCCCCGCCGACCATCGGACGATAATTACCCCTTTTAACATTTCGGCGACCCACTATCTTCTCCAGAGCACCAGCATCACGTCGTCCCCCACCCGCCGGACCGACTGCAAGGCGTATTCCCGCTCGAACTGATCCACCGTCTCGGGGCTCAGGCCCGATAACTGACGCGCCTCCGGGTCCATCGCCAGCGCCGAACTCACAAAAACCACCAGTTCATCCAACAACCCCCGCCTCAAAAAACCGGACATCAGCGTCGCACCCGCCTCCACCAGCACCCGCCCAGCCCCACGACGGCCCAATTCTCCGACCACCTCGTCAAGGTCCAGCCCATCCTCATCCGCGCCGACCCGCCAGACCTCGCAGCCGCCAGCCCGAAGCGCATCCTCCCGCTGCGGATCAACCTGCGGACCGGTCATCACCAACACCGGCACCTCCCGCGACGTCGCCACCAGCCGCGAATCGCAGCCAATCCGCGCCCGCGAGTCCAACACCACCCGAAGCGGCGGTCCCGCCGGACTGACCTTCGCCAGCCGCACCGTCAACTCCGGATCGTCCGAAGCCACCGTGCCCGATCCGGTCACGATCGCCCGAACACTCCACCGCAACGCGTGCACCACTTTCCGCGAAGCCGGGCTCGAGATCCACTGCGAATGCCCGTTGGCGCAGGCAAACTTGCCGTCCAGCGTCTGGGCCCACTTGCCGATCACCCACGGCCGGCCCGTCTCGTAAAACTTGTACCACCAGGCGTTCAACGCCCGCGCCTCAGCCTCCAGTAACCCGACCTCAACGCTCACGCCACCATCCTGGAGTTGCTTGATTCCCTTGCCGCCGACCCGATCGAACGGATCGGCTGCGGCAACCACCACACGGGCAATCCCCTCCCGCAGAATCGCCTCGGTGCACGGCCCGGTTTTGCCCCAATGGCAGCAGGGCTCGAGGGTTACGTAAAGAGTGGAACCGTGAAGGTCATTTCCAAGTCGGCGGGCGTCCTCGATGGCTTCGATCTCGGCGTGGGACTTCCCGAACTGCCGGTGCCACCCCTGCCCGATCGGCCCATCGGATTGCACCAACACCGCCCCCACCGCGGGGTTCGGCTCGACCCGCGTCAGCCCGCGACGGGCCAGCCGCAGGGCCGACGCCATAAACCGCCGATCGCTCTCAGTCCACCGATTTGGGCGGTCCATCGGTCGTCTCGCATCCCTTGGCCGTCCCGCAGGCGCAGCCGCCGCCGGTCTGCAATTCGATCCACCCGAACGTCCAGCCGACCAGCAGCGTGCCGATCCCCACCACCAGGGCGACGTCGGCAATGTTAAATATCCAAGGCCAGAGCGGAACGTCGTTCGAGATCGTCACCGCGATGTGAATGAAATCCCGGACCTTCTCGTAAAAAATCCGATCGTAGAGGTTGCCCAACGCCCCGCCCAGGCTCAGCGCCAGCAACACGTGCAGATACCGCTGACGCGGCCGGCTCTGGGCGAAAAGCTGAATGATGAAAACCGCCGCCGCCACCGTCGCCGCCATGAAAATCCAACGCAGGCCGGAACCCAACCCGAAAACCGCCCCCTCGTTGAGCACCGTGTGGAAGTTCAACAGCCCGGGCAGAACCTGAACCGTCTCGTTCAGCGGGATCAGCCGGAACGCCAGAAACTTGGTCCCCAGATCCACCGCCAGCGTCAGCCCCATCACCATCCAGAACCACCATTGGGCCGGCCGGTGGCGCCAAGCGTTCGAGGGCAGGGAAACAACCATCGTGTCCGACATCCTTGCTGGTCTCCGCGTTTTGGAAATCCATGCCCCCCGTTCTTGGCCGATCGGGCGGGGGCTGCTACTTGTTGTTCTTTTCGTTCATCCGGACGTATTCGATGCAGTATTTCGCCCACGGCTTGGCCCGCAGGCGGCTCTTGGTGATCCGCTTGCCGGTGGCCAGGCAGACCCCGTAGGTGCCCTGCTCGATCCGCGCCAGGGCCTCGTCAATCTCCTTGAGCAGCGTCTGGTCGTTCTCCATCAGTTCGAGGGTGAACTCCTGCTCGTAGTTGTCGGTCCCGATATCCGCCATGTGGATCGGCATGCTCGAAAGGTCGCCCGCGGCGTCCTTTCGCGAGCGGCGGAGGGCATCGTCCCGCAACGCGTCCACGTCGCCGGCCAACTGATGGCGTTTCTCGATCAGGATGTCCCGGAACTGATCGAGATCCGACGGGCTCAGGTGCTGGTTGTTGCGGCCGCCGGCGGCGCCGCCGCCATTGGTCGGCTCGTGGGCATGGAGTTCGGTCTCACCGGCGGGCGATGCGTCCGTAGACCCGGCCGGGGCGTCTTTGCGCGGGTCGGCTGAGGTCTTGCTCTTCTTCGAAGTGGGCATTCGATACTCCTATCGCTCGGTAGCGGTCCCTCCTCGGTTTCCAGGGGAAAGGCAGGCTCACCCCTGCAACTCTGAAGCTTCTTAGTGTATTTTGAAGAACGACCGTTGTCAAGCGTGCCACCGTCCGATATTTCGCCTGGTTAAGCGGCTAACCCGTAACGAGCCAAAGGGTTATGCACTATCGGGGATAAAACAATTTACTTTTATCATTTCCACTGATTCGACCATTGTTGGCGGCGACGATCCCGCCGGATTTGTATGATGATATGGTTGTATGACAAATTTTTACCCCGCGCTCTTCGGCGGGGCCGATCGCTCCGGGAGGCTTGGGCGCCGGGCGGCGCGGCGGGAGGATGCTTGTTGGCGGGGGCGATTGGGTCCGGAGGAGTGCGTGCCGGTTACGGCAGTTGATCGGCGGCGGCGTGAATGCTAGAATAAGATGGCGAGCATGAGCGGCAGGCCCTGCGCCGGCGGCGAGGAGTATCGTTCCAACCCTTTCGCCGCCCTGAGGTTACAGGAACAATTTGCTTGACAGTTGTTCCCTGGCGGCGGATAATCGCCCTTGACAGGCCCGCAATAATTAGCCACAGACGACAACGAGCTTGAGTAATCCGCTACGTCGTAATCGAGGACTGCACGAATGAGTAGCACGCGAGCGATCTCCACCCTCAGTTTTTCCTTCCTGTTGGCGAGTTTGACGTTTTGGCTTGGCGGATGCGGCAGCAACGTGCCGGACGTGGTCGAATCCGACGAGACGGGTTTTTTCCCGACGATCAACATCGACAACAGCGACCTGAAGGAGTACGACGACCTGGTGTATCTGGGGATTGGGGAGTCGTTTGATATCCGCTGGACGGTTTCGCAGGCCCCGGCGGGTTCGACGATTCACCTGTACCTGGATGAGGACGGATCGAGTTTTACCGATGAGGATCAGATCGAGATCACGCCCGAGGGCGGGGTGGACACAGCGGCCAGTCCGTTCGAGTTCGTTCCTTCGGTTGAGTCGTTCCAGCTCTATACGGGCCGGACGTATTTCGTCTACGCGGAGCTCTACGGTCCGCAAGGGTACGTGGCGTCGCAGACAATGACGAAGGGGCGGATTCGGATCGGGGAGGGCGGTTTGAAGATCACGGCTCCGGTGGCGGACACCACGATACCGATGGGTCAGGAGGTGACGGTCAGTTGGGAGACGACGGGGGACATCTGCAGCCGTCGGCTGGACAAGAAGAAGATCTTGCGGCTGTACATCGACGAGCTGCCGATGTACCGGCCGGAGCAGTCGATTCAGGTGACGGACGCGAACGGCATCAACATGTGCGAGGACGCGACGGAGTTTTCGTTCCAGTCGGACCGGTTCATGAAGGCGGAGACGTCGTACTACCTCATCGCGCGGATGTTTTTGGAGGGGAATTTTGAGGAGGAGTCGCGGGCGGTATCGGACGCGACGGTGACGGTGGCGGGGGTGCGGTTGAACGTATTGCGCCCGAGCGAGAACATCAGCAGCAATCTGCAGACGGTGTACGTGGCGTGGGAGCTGGTGAACATCGATCCGAGCGGTCGGCTGGTCAAGATTTTCGCGGTGCCGTTTGACCTGGAGGATCCCAACAGCGCGGGCAGTTCAGAGGCGATGGCGTTGGCGTCGGGTTTGCGGGCGTCGGCGGGGACGGCGATGGTGGACATGTCGAAGCTTCCGCCGGGGACTTACAAGGTCCGGATCCGGCTGTATGAGATCAACTCGGCCAGCGCGGAGGTCACACGGGGCAGCGGCGACTCGACGGGAACGGTGACGGTTCCGGACGGGTACGCTGGTCTTTACGACCTGACGGACATGTCGATGGCGGCGCAGAAGCAGTACTCGCCGATCGACGGGGCGGTGTTCAAGGGTTTCAACATCAACGACCAGGTGGGCTTTGAGGTGGCGGGGGTCGGCGACATCGACGGTGACGGCAGGAGCGAGATTCTACTGTTCGCCCGGTACGGACAGGAGTACACGGGTGGCGACGCCGGATCGGCGTACCTGATCTACGGGACCGATTCGTTCCCGTACACGTTCGAGTTGAACAGCGTCGCTTCGCCACTGGCCACCGAGCGGGAGTTGGAAGGAAGCGTCCTGCTGCTGCCGATGGAGAATCTGGCGGCGATGGCGGGCGATACGATCTTCGGAACCTACTATGCATTGAGTCTGCCCGACGTTTCGGGCGACAACCAGGGCGATATCATGCTCGGGTGTCCGGAGGCGGCCCCGCTGACCATCATGTGGATGAACGAGCACCCGACGCAGGGCCAGAAGGTCGAGCCTGACATGTACGGCCTGGAGTGGACGATACCGGCGGCCAGCGGAAGCCGGCATCCGATCCACGTGCATCCTCAGATGACCATCCGGGGGCAGTGCGGGCCAGATTTCAGACGCTTCAATCTGCAGTTCGGAGGAATCCCGAACGACATGTACTATCTGCCGGGCGACATCATCCATTGTGAGTGGCTCGCGCCGAATTTCTGCTTTAACGTGTGGGTCGAGCACGTACAGGAACGGCGAGGGGCAACTTATCTGCTGACGAGCCAGCGTCTGGCGGCGTATCGGAACGGGATCTACGACCTGAACAAGATCGGCAGTCCCGTGGAAGACGGGGTTTCTGACGCCCCGGGAGAGAATTTCGGCGGCACCTACATTGAGCACTACACAGGCAGCAGAGAACGGGCCGAAATGTTGACCGGCTTCGACTCCGAGGTACGATGGGGCACGAACGTCTCGCCGATCGGCGATCTGGACGGGGACGGCAACATCGAAATCATCTACACCTCGCCGCTGTACGACATGCTGGATCTGGCCGACCCGGACCGGCCGACGCGGAGTCAGGCGGGCGTAGGCGTGGTGTTGGGATCAGAACACCGCCACAGGAGTCTCCCGTTCCACGTTGGTACGATCGCTTGGATGAACCCTGAGTGGGTGTGGGCGCACGGAGAAGAGCTCAACGGCACACCGGTGGGCACCGACGGGAGCAAGACCGGCTGGAAGCTTGACATCATGGGCGCGGAGGCCGGCTCGCACGTGACCGGCGTTGCCGGATTGGGGGCGTTCGCTCAGACGGATTCGTTCGGGCAGCAGTACGTCAAGAACGACTTTAACGACGATCAGGTGCCGGACGTGGTGCTGGGCGCTCCCGGCGAGAACAACGGGGCGGGGAGCATTTACGTGCTGCCGCTGCGGCCGGTGTCGGGACGGCGGGTGTCGATCATCGACCTGGCCGATTTCAACATTGAGAAGCCCACGTACAGCGATCCGGATCTTGAGGTGCCGGTGCTGGGGATCAAGCTGAACGGGACGGTCGAGGGCGAGGCGTTGGGCGAGCGGGTCAAGCCGGCGGGCGATTTCGACGGCGACGGTTTGGCGGACGTGATGTGGTCGATCCCGTCGGCTGACGCTTCGGGACGGGTGAGCGCCGGGCGGGTGACGATCATGTTCGGCGTGGCCGGGGTGATCGGCGACTTTACGGTTGACGAGGTGTCCAGCCAGCTTGGGACACAGCTTCCGGGGTTGATTTTTGAGGGCCAGAATAACGGCGATCGGTTCGGGACTCGGATTTGCGCGGTGTACGACGTGAACGGCGACGGGCTGGACGATATTCTGGCGGCGGCTCCGTACGCGGACGGTCCGGGCCGCGACGACTGCGGGAAGATCTACCTGATTTACGGGAAGCGCAACATCGTCAAGACGGATACGACGACGGGCTTCAAGTACGTGGACTACGACGGCGACGGGCTGCCGGACGACTACTGGAACGTCCAGGAGATCGGGTTTGAGCTGCCCGGCGCGGTATTTGTCGGCGAGCACGCGGGCGACCGGCTTGAGGCGATCGCTCCGGCGGGCGACGTGAACGGCGACCTGATCGGCGACTTTTTGCTTGGCTCGCCTTATTCGGACATTTCGGACGTGCAGCAGAACGCGGGCAAGGCGTACCTGATCCTCGGGCGGTAGTCCGGGGCGGCTGCGAATTGACGACGGTTACGAGAGACAGACAGGAAAAAAAGGACAGGATCATGCCACGACGCTACGGTTGGTTGTTGGTTGTCGCGTTGATTGCCGGGCTGACCGGCGCGGGATGCCTGGAGTTGGTCGATCCCGGCGCGGTGGACGACCCGAACGGCGCGGTTCCGGACGACCAGGTCCTGGACAACGGCGAGACGAGCTACGTGGAGATTCTGGCTCCGACGGCGAGCCGGTCGATCGCGTTGGGCGAGGCGGTGGAGGTTCGGTGGCGTATCGCGCAGTTGCCGGCGAGCGCGACGGTGGACGTGGTGGCCCAGTCGGCGGGCGAAGCGGCGGCTGAGCAGGTGATTCTGGACGGCGCGGGCACCGACGTTCAGGGTTCGTTCGTGTTTGACACGTCGAGTCTGAAGATCGGCTACGACTATCGGATTCTGGTTCGGCTTTATTCGGGCGAGGCGGTGTTGGAGACGGCGACCAGCGACGCGGTGTTGTCGGTGGAGCCTCCGGCTTTGAGCGTGAGCACGCCCGATTTCGATCAGACGCTGATTCCGACGGACGTGGTGACCGTGGAGTGGGCAGGGAACTACCTGTCGGCGGGCGGGCGGTTGGAGCTGTTTCTGGACACGGATCTTTACTACGACAGCAACAACGAGATGGCGGTGACATCGGACCTGGTGACCAGCAGCGGGGCGGTTCAGAGCGGGAGCATCGCGTTGTCGGCGGCGGACCTGTGGGCTTCGCCGATCGTGCCGCGCGGGGTGTTCATGTACGTGGGGGTCCGGCTGCTGAAGGGGACGGAGCTGATGGCGGCGGCGTACGCGCCGGCGTCGGTTTTGCTGTATGACGGGGACGGTTTGGAGGTGCTCCAGCCGGCGAAGGACCTGACGGTGACGCCGGGGACGGACATTGCGGTGGTCTGGAGCAGCCGCGGGGTTCCGGTGGATTTGAGCGTTCGGATTCAGTTCGTCAACCAGAGCACGGGCGAGGAGACGATCGCGGCGGACGGCCTGGCGGTCGATCTGGGCAACGGGATCGCGTCGGGCGGGCCGTTGTCGGCTGGTTACGACTACAATATTATTCTGGAGCTGCTTCAGGGGGAGACGGTGCTGGCGACGCGGAAGGCTCCGGGCGTGGTGACGGTGGTGACGAGCCTCGATTGACCCGGCGGCGCGTGATGATGCCGTCGGAGAGAGAAAGGTGTGTTTTCGCGGGCGAAAACACAGCGTAGGGGTTGCGACACTGGTGGTCCATGGGAAGCGGCGGCGAGGAACGGTTTTTTGGTGCGTCGGGACGACGCACCCTACCAACTGCGGGCGGCGGCGTTGGTGGTTCATGGGAGGCGGCGGCGAGGGGCGGTATGTTGGTGCTGCCAGAATTTTGGTGAATTTGCGGGTAGCATGTTGTAGTCCTGGGGGTGGGCTGGTATAATTTTCGACTTGTCACCTTTTTTCGGTGGAAGGAGTTACGAGCTGAATGTTGAAGATCAAGGCCAGAATGAACGAGAGCGTTGATCAGATGCTCAAGCGGTTCAAGAAGATGTGCGAGAAGGAAGGGTTGACCAAGGAGATGAAGCGGGTGGCTTACTACGAGAAGCCGTCGGAGCGTCGTCGCCGCCGTCTCCGGAAGGCCCAGCGCAAAGAGATTCGCGAGCAGATGATGCGGAAGTAACTCCACGAGTCGCCCGCCGTTCATTTGCACTTATTATAAGTCACCATCAGTGCTTCACTGATTTGTTTATCAGTGAAGCTTGAGTTTTTATGGGGCTTTAGCGGTTTTGGGAGGGCCAGCCCTGGCGAAGCGTGATGCGACACGGGAGTTTGCGGTTCAGGCGGCGCGGACGTGCGGCGATGAGCGTTGCACGAATGTGATTGTGCTGGACTTGCGGGACCTGAGCGGGGTGGCGGACTATTTTGTGATCGCCACGGGGAGTTCGGACCGGCAGATTCGGACGGCGGCTGAGCAGGTGTTGGGTTTGGGGAAGGAGCAGGGGCGGCGGCCTTTGGGGGTGGACGGGGTTCAGTACAGCCATTGGGTTTTGATCGATTACGGGGACGTGGTGGTCCACGTGTTCGCGCCGGACTACCGCGAGATATACGACCTGGAGTTGTTGTGGGGCGACGCCCCGCGGGTCCGCTGGGAACGGCGGACGGCGAGCAAGCCGAGCGAGTGAGAATCTTCGAGTAGCGTCATGCCTTCGGCCCTTTTCGAGATCAGAGACCGTTTTGCCCGGGCGTTTGTGGAGGCCTTCGGGCCGGAGTTCGCGGATCGCGATCCGATCCTTCGTCCGGCGACGGACGCCCGATTTGGCGATTACCAGTGCAACGCGGCGATGAGTCTGGCCAAGGAGTTGAAGGCCAAGCCGCGGGA
Organism: Phycisphaerae bacterium; assembly: GCA_012729815.1. Lineage (NCBI taxonomy): Bacteria > Pseudomonadati > Planctomycetota > Phycisphaerae > Phycisphaerae bacterium. The sequence goes on from JAAYCJ010000254.1 coordinate 9,586, forward strand.
GGTGGCGGAGAAGATCATCAGCGTGCTCGATATTTCGGATATCTGCGAGGCGCCGGAGATCGCGGGGCCGGGGTTTATCAATTTGCGGTTGAGCCGCGGGTGGCTGGCCGGTCGGTTGGAGGGTGTGCTGGGCGATCCGCGGATGGGGCTGGAGCGTGCAAGTCGTCCGGCGCGGGTGGTGGTGGATTATTCGGGTCCGAATATCGCCAAGGAGATGCACGTCGGGCACCTGCGGAGCATGGTGATCGGGGACGCGATCGCGGCGGTGCTGGAGTTTCTGGGTCACGAGGTGATCCGGCAGAACCACCTGGGCGACTGGGGTACTCACATCGGGATGCTGCTGGCCCACATGTTCGAGACGTTCGACCGGTCGACGATCGAGTCGGGCGGGTTTCGGATCGCGGACCTGGATTCGTTCTATCGGGACGCGCAGGGGCGGTATTCGAGCGATGCGGATTTCGCGGCGAAGGCGCGTGCGACGCTGGTGGCGTTGCAGAGCGGGGACGAGTCGACGCTGCGGGCGTGGGAGGCGTGGCGCGGCGAGTCGATTCGACATTGCGAGCAGATCTACGAGCGGTTCGGCGTGCGTCTGTCGAGCGAGGACATCCGGGCGGAGAGCGACTATCGCGACGATCTGGCTGCGGTGGTGGATGAGCTGCTGAACGCCAGGAAGCTGGCGGTGGTGGATCAGGGGGCGGTGTGCATTTTCCTTGAGGGGTTCAAGACGAAGGAGGGCACTCCGCTTCCGGTGCTGATTCGCAAGAGCGACGGCGGGTATCTGTACGCGACGACGGATCTGGCGGCGATACGGTACCGGGTTCAGAAGCTGGCGGCGGAGCGGGTCATTTATCTGACGGACGCGCGGCAGACGCTTCACTTTCAGCAGATCTTTGCGGCGGTGGGCAAGGCGGGATGGGACGTGGTTCCGGAGACGGGCGAGCGGGCGCGGCTGGAGCACGTAACGTTCGGATCGGTGCTGGGCGAGGACGGCCGGCCGCTGAAGACTCGAAGCGGGGAGAACGTGAAGCTCAAGGATCTGCTGGAGGAGTCGATCGAGCACGCACAGGCGGTGGTGGACAGCAAGAATCCGGATCTGCCGAGCGAGAAGCGGCGGTACATCGCGGAGGCGGTGGGCGTGGGGGCGGTGAAGTACGCGGACCTTTCGCAGAACCGCAACAGCGACTACATTTTCAGTTTTGAGAAGATGCTGGCGTTGGACGGCAACACGGCTCCGTACATGATGTACGCGTACGCGCGGATCAAGTCGATCGAGCGGAAGGGTCAGGTGGAGGCGGGCGATCTGCCGACGGATGCGAGGATCGTGCTGGACGAGCCGGCGGAGGAGAATCTGGCGAAGAAGATCATCCAGTTCGGCGAGGTGGTGGGCGACGTGGACGAGAATCTGCGGCCGAATTTGATTACCAGCCATTTGTACGAGTTGAGCCAGGCGTTCAGCGTGTTTTACGAGAACTGTCCGGTTTTGAAGGCGGCGACGGCTGAGCGGCGGGTTTCGCGGTTGTGGTTGTGCGATCTGACGGCGCGGACGCTGAAGATCGGGTTGGACCTGTTGGGCATTCGCACGCTCGAACAGATGTGAGGGCCGGCGCTTCGGCTATCCGCAGACCTCTCCGGCCGTTTTGATCAGGTTCAGCAGTTCCTTTCGGTTTTTGCGGATGCAGGGGATCCAGCGGGTGAAGAGGAGGCCCTTTCCGCCGAGGCGGAGGATATCGCGTTTCCAGGCTTGGATGCGTTCGGCGGTTGGTCCCGGGGCGCCCCAGACGTCGAAGCCGTGGCCGACGAGGCGTTTGACGACGTTGGGGAGCGCGCGGTCGTAGCACCAGGGGACCTGGACGACGTCCTTGGGGAGTTGGCGTTCGGCGACGAGGCATTTTTCGGCGAACTGGTCCCACATGGAGTTTTCGAGGGCGGTGTCGTTCCAGACGACGGTGCGGAGTTTACGTTGTCGCAGGCCGGCGCGGAGGGTTTTGATGGCGCGGACGTAGTGGCGGTAGGAGCGGTGGTTTTCCTCGTCCATGCCGATATGGAAGAAGCGGGCGGGACGGCAGGCGTCGATGAGTTCGTCGATGAGTTCGAAGGCGACGCGCCAGTATTCGTCGTTGTCGTAGAGTTCGTTGTAGGGGCGGAACCAGAGGTTGTGGACGTGGAGGCCCTGTGAGAAGTTGAGTTTGGGGACGACGTCGATGTTCAGTTCGCGGGCGCGGTCGGCGAGGGCGCGGAGGTGGTCCATGGGTACGGTGTAGGGTCGGGCGAGTTCGGGGTGGGAGCGGTAGCGGACGCCGTCGGCGCAGTCGACGACGAGGAGATTGAGGCCGGCGTGGGCCATGGCTTCGACGACGTCGAGGGCGACGCGCAGGTCGAAGGGTTTTTCCCGCGTTTTGGTTTTCATCCAGTGCGGGTCGTAGTGGGTGACGTGGAGGAGAAAGCCTTTGACCGAGAGGGTTGCCTTGGGTTTCATGGGGGTGTCCTTACCGTGGCGGTGTCAGGCCAGCCATTTTTCGAAGATTCTGGTGCTTTCGTTGATTCCGCCGGGACGGTTGCGGGCGATCCACAGGCGGCGGTGCTCGCCGAGGATGACGCGGGCCTGGTCGGCGAGGTTTTCCTTGGTGTTCGACTCGGCGATTGTGCCGGTTCGGATGGCCAGAGCGGCATCGACGGCGAGGAGGAGGGCTCGGGCGGTGTTGGCGTATTCGTCGGCGATGAGTGGGCCGTCGTCGCGGTCCATTTGGGCGCGGTTGAGCGGCTGGGCGGTGGTGTGGATGAAGTCGCGGGTTTCGCGGAGTTTGTCTTCGGTGACTTCGGCGGGCAGTTCGAAGGAAGGACCGGTCCAGAGCAGATGGGTAAAGACGGTGTTGTTGCCGAGTTCCTTGCCGACGCGGCGGTAGGCGTTGCCGAGGTCATAGGCGAGGCGGCCCATCACGGCGGCGCGGTCGCGGAAGACGTGGGCGTCGAGGGCGCGGGGCAGGTCGATATTGGCGTTGCCGTCGAGGCTCCAGGAGAAGGCGGCGCCGGCTGCGTAGCCGAGGAAGCTGACGGGCAGGTATTGGTAGTGGCCGTTGTCGCCCCAGTCGGTGATCAGGTAGCCGAGTGCGCCGTGTTTGCGGCCCTGTTCGGCAGCGACGCGGAGGTTTTCGACGGCGTTGTCGGTGCGTCCGGCGATGCTGTTCCAGGACGAGGTGCCCGGACAGACGTGGAACGGGACGCCGGCTTCAGCGAATTTAGCGCACTGTTTGTCGAAGGGGTGGTTGGCTTCGTAGCCCCAGTCGAGGGCGACCATGTCCTTGGGCAGTTCGGGCACGAGTTCGGGATGTTCGAGGATGATATCGCCCCAGAACATCATGGTTCGGCCGTGGCGGCGGACGAGGTCGTGGATTTTGAGGAGGAAGTCGAGGTAGACGCGTCCTTTGCCGCGTTTTTCGCATTCGGTTTTGCTGCGGCCCTGGCCGAGGTCGAAGGTCTCGTCGCAGCCGACGTTGAAGTTTCGGCTGGTGAAGTGGGGCAGGAGGTCGGCGAAGAGGTCGTCGAGCAGTTCGAGGCTGCCGGGATGGCTGGGGTCGAGACTGAAGGGGCCTTCGATGCGTCCGCCCCAGGGCAGGTCGGCGCCGTCGGGGGCTTCGGCGAGGTGTTTGTATCGCGGCAGTTCGAGCCATCGGTGCATGTGGCCGAAGGAGTTCTGGTTGGGGACGAGTTCGACGAAGCGTTGTCGGCAGTAGGCGTCAAGGCGGAGGATGTCCTGACCGGTGATGGGGCTGGCCTGGGCCCAGACCTCGCGGTGGTTGCGGTAGGCGAAGGTGTGTTCGGTGTAGAGTTCGAGGTGGTTGATTTTGAGGGCGGCAAGGTCGTCGACGAGGGCGAAGAGGGATTCGAGAGTGGGGACTTTGGCGCGGGAGACGTCGAGCATGACGCCGCGGCTTGGGAAGTCGGGTTGGTCGTTTATAGTGCAGGCGGGCAAGGCGCCGGAGCATTGGCGGAGGATCTGGTTGAGGGTCATGACGCCGTAGAAGAGGCCGGCGGGGTCGGAAGCGGTGAGGTCGATTCGGTCGGCGGTGGTCGCGAGGGAGTAGCCTTGCGGGGCGATTTTGGCCTTTGGGTCGAGGGTCAGGACAGCCTGGACAAATTGGTCGGCGTCGGGCTGGCCGGAGCGGATGTCCCATTCGAGACGCTGGGTCTGGCGAATGGCGTTCTGGAGGGTTTCGGCGATCGGGAGAAGTTCGGCGGGATTGCCGCGGCAGATGATCCGGCTGTGGTTGTGGAGGGTCAGGCGGTCCGATGCGGGTTTGAGGGACCGCGGACGCGGCAGGAGGATGAGATCATCGGCTGAGGGCATTAGGACGGCTCCTTGGCTCCTGGTTTTGACGTAATGGACTTGTTGTCAGGGCGATGAGGATAAACGGCGGGAGCGGGAAAGACCAGCGTTTTCCCGGCGGCGCGAGGGCGACGGTCGTCGCTGGGCGTGGCAGCGAAAATTAAACTTTCAAGACCTGACCCCAAGGTTCAGGGGTGGAGGCGGAAGCGGCAGGCACGGA
>JAAYCJ010000255.1 GCA_012729815.1 Phycisphaerae bacterium
CCGTATCCACCGCAACGCTCATCCGCTTCACACCGGCCGGCAGCGTCGCGGGCGTCACGACCGCGTCGGCCGCCTTGCCCGAAAAGTTGCACGCGATCACTACCGTCGACCCATCCGGCATCACCGCTTCGATCTGCCGAACACCCGGCGCGATCTGCGCCCCGAACACCCGCCGGCCCTTGCCGATGATCCGCCAGATCGGCGCCACGTGCGCGTCGAAGTCCTTGCGCATCTGTCCCGGCTCCAAGCCGATCCACGTCGTGCCGACCCAACCAGCGGCCTGGTCGTAGTCGCAGAAATTGTAATACATCTGGCCCAGCACGGAGTACCAGAAGTAAAGCTGACCATAATCCTCCCACGGCACGAACGGATGCCCGAACGGCGTCCGTCCCGCCGTCACGTCGTTGAGGAACATCAACAGCGGATGCTCCGACGCTGTGTAGTCGTAGTGATGATAATCCTCCGCCAGCGGCACCCCGCCGTTGGCGATCACGATCTTCTCCGGCCCGAACGACCGAATCGTCTCTGAAAAACGCCGCAGCCAACGCATCTCGCTGGCCACGCCCGTCAGCCCGGTGTTCGGATCGACTGCCAGACTCGCCGCCGGGAACGTATCGTACGAAAAACCCGCCAGCTTCCCAAATCGGGTCAGATCCTGGCGGAACTTCCCCGCCGCCCACTCGCTCGGCGCCGTATTGAAAATGTCCACGCTGCGATAAAAACCAAACCAGTGCGACCCCTCCGTGAACCACTCCGGATGCTCCTCCACGATCTTGTCCTGGGGAATCGGACCCCAATCCTTCTGCAGGAATCCGCGCGGCGAAAACCACGCCACCGCCTTCATCCCGCGAGCGTCGATCGCATCGAGCAGCTCCGCGAATCCCGGCGGCGCCTGCTCGTAATCGCCCTGATACGAAACGCCGTGCGACACGTCGCGGTAGTCCGCCAGTAACGTCAAAATGCCCACGCCGCAACTCGCCAGACGATCCAGCAGCGGCCGCACGTCCGCCGTCGGCTCGATCTGAAGCTGATGGCCCGGCTTTTCCTTCGCCGCTCCCGGCAGGTCGAAACCCATGAACATCATCTTGTCCCGCTGAAGGACTCGCGGCCGCCCCTGCACATGCTGATCGCCGGTGCCCGTGTAGATCCCGATCAGCGGCGAAAAGAACCGCGACTCCTCGATGTCCGCCTGGCCCAGCGTCGCCGGCGTCGGCGCGAACACGCCCAGGTTGATCCGGTAGCGCAACGACTCGCCCGGTTCGATCACCGCCTCGCGCCCGTCCCATCGTCCATCCGCCGCCGGCTTGGCCCCCGCCGATGGAAAGAGCCGCCACGTGATCGGCCCGCCGTCCGCGAACGCCGTCACTGTCCCGATCGCGCCGTACCAGTCCGGCATGAAGAGTTGAAGCTCCAGACCCTCCTTCTCGCACGGAAAGATGAAGTACGGCGGCCGCTCGCCGATCGCGGCCAAGCCCGCCTGCGTCCGCGGCACGAAGATCGGTCCGCAGCCGCTGCCGTAGACAATCCCGTCGAACGCCGCGTCGGCCTCGCGGAAATCCAGCCGCGTCTCCCGATAACTCACTCCTTTCGAAGCGTCCGCGGCCAACGCGATCGTCACCTCCAAACTCACAGCCGACCGATCGTCAACGGCAATCCGCGTCGTCCGCTGCAACCCATCACTCCGCCGAAACGCGGCAATCAGCTCGCGCGGACCGGACTTGTGCTCCACCATCTTCCACTCGTCATCCGGCGCAGCCGTCAACGCACCGAAATCGAGAATCGCCTTACCGCCCTCCACCGCCAGCTTCTCGCCGTCAAGCCGGACCGCCCGAACCGCCATCGGCGGCGTCGCCGTCTGATCGACCGGCGGCCGCTGCAAATCGCTTCCCACCGCCTTGACCGTCGTCTCGATCCGCGTCGACTTGCGCGGCGACGCGTTCTCGATCCACGCATCGACCTCGCGAATGTCGCACGGCTGGCCGCTGTGACCGAGCACCTCAAGCCGCAAAAAACGAAAACCCTTCACCTCGCCCGGAGCAAACTCGTACGCCACCCGGTGCATCAACCTGGTGGTGTCCTTGCCCGCCGCAAACTCCCGATCCACCAGCGTCCCCTCAACCGGCGAAAACGCCGCACCGTCGGACGAGACGCTGATCCGCCCGCCGAAGTTCCGATACTGCCCGGCAAACAGCCACACGTGCAATCGCCGCAGTTCCGACCGATCACTCTCGAGGTCCCACGTCACCTGCGCCGCTGGGCTTCCGCCCAAAACCACCCCGTTGTCCGGCTTGCCCGACCCGAGCAAATTCACCGTGCCCCAACTCCCGCCATCCACCAACCCGCTCATCAGCCGGTCCGACGGCTGACCGTCGTGGCTCAGCGTCGCAAACACGTCCTGAAGCGTGTCATCCGAGGCGACGCCCTCCACGTCCGTCGAACAGACCACCTCCACCGCCATCGCCGAAGACACGAACAGAAGCACAGCCGGCACGACCAGCCGCGCGCGGAATCTCCATCGAACCATCGAACGTCCTTTCAATCGAGATTGTTCCAGTTCCAGTACTGCGCCCACGGCTCGCCGACCAGCGCCCGCTCCGGGCCCACGATCTCGGCGTGGCCGTCGACGAACAGAAAACTGTTGCCGCTCCCGTGATACCCAGCGTCCATCGGCGCCACGTCGGGCAGCGCGAAATCGCCGAACAGGTAATACCCCCAGTAGATCACGCAGCCGGGGCCGTTGATCAGCCGAATGTTCCACGCGGCATGCCACTCCGCCACGATGAAATCCGCCGAAGGGCTCCCGAACTTGCCCAACGGCACGCCGTGCGTGTGATCGTACCGCCCGCTGCCGTACGGCGGAGCGTACTCGAAAAACAACATGCTGTAGCTGCGACGCCGGCCATACGGCCGACCGATCGAATCCGACGGACAGCCGAACACGTCCGCCGTCAAATCCACCGGATCCCCCGGCTGCGGCACCGCGCCGATCGCACAGCCCAGATCCTCCTGCGTCGCCCGATCCCAACTCAACATCGACGGCCAACCCTCGTGAATCGCCGGCGCGGGCAACACGTCATTGTGATCCTGCGCATACCCGCCAAAGCCCAAACCAACCTGCCGGAGATTTGACTGGCAAGCCACCGTCCGCGCCTGCTCCCGCGCCGCCGAGAGCGCCGGCAGCAACATCGCCACCAACACCGCGATGATCGCCACCACCACCAGAAGCTCAATCAACGTAAAACATATTTGATTTCTGATGTATGATTTGTGATGTGCCTGCCGGCTTGCCAAACGTTCCTGCGTCATGGCATCTTCTCTCCAAATCACAAATCAGGAATCCGAAATCATAAATCGAACGTCCCTGCTATTCCTTCGCCCGGCGCTCAACCCACTCCGCCGCCGAAACCAACTCCCAATCCGGCTTCTCCGCCGCGAACACCACCAGCGGCTCGTCGCCCGTCAGCACAAACTCCGGCGCCTTCGGATCGAACGACACCGAGTCAAGCCGCCAGGTGAACGCCGAGACCGCCGACCTCACCCCGCCGACCTTGACCGCCCGGTCCGCCTTCGCCGCGCCGCCTTCCGCGCGATCGTCCCAGAACACCAGGGCATATTCGGGACCGTCGCCGGCTGTGCCCGGCTCACGCTCCAGAACGTACGCCTCAACCCCCTCAACCGGCTCAGCCATCCCCACCAGACGCCGGTCCCGCATCGCGTCCACCGACAACGCGAACGGCAGCAGCCGCAACTTCGGATTCCAGTCGATATCGAACAGCCCGTACGGACACAAATGCCCGTTCTCGTACCAGTCACGCGCCAGGTAATAATCCACCCGCGGAAATCCGTGCAGGTAGAAATCCCGCGCGAACATCTTGACCATATCGCACGGACGGCCCGCCGACTCCTCGCTGTTGATCAGCTCCTTCTCCAAACCCCGGGCCGACAGCTCACGCCGGAAAAACGCCGGCAGATCCCACTCTCCAGCCGACCACGTGTAGTGCATCGTGTAAACGTCCGCGAACCGGTCCACGCCCAGGTCCAGACACTTCCGCACGAACGCCCGGCCGCCGTCCGGCGCACCGGTTGCCTCGTCCCGCGAATACGTCGCCGCAAACGCCGCGATCCGGATCGACGGATCGATCCGCTTGACCTCCTCGCGAACGATCTCGATCTGCCGGACGTATATCTCCGGCGTCGCTCCGCGCCACCAGACCTCCGGAGCGTCCACCTCGTTGCCGAACTCCGCGATCTCCACCATCCCCGGATAGCGCGAGAACACCGCCCGAAGATACTGCCGAAACAGCTCCTCATGCTCCGCCTTCACTGCCGAGAACCGCTCCGGCGCCACGCTGAACTGCGGGTCCGGATACCCCGTCATGAACATGAACGTCTGGCCGTACTTCGCCGCGAACCCAGCCTGGTAATCCAACTGCTCGAAATCGTCGAACTTCGGCCCGAGCTGAAACCAGAAACTCTCGGTGGTCCGAAACGACTCCACCCCCGCCCGCGCCAGAAGGTCATACGCCGCCGCCGTCTCCGCCTCGTGCTTGCCCACCTCGATGAACGAATACGACATGCCGTGCAGCCCGAACCGGCTCGGCCGCGACCGTTTCGCCTGCGCCGAGGGCAGCGGACGCACCGAGATCTTCCGCCGCACCTCAGCCGCCGTCTCCGGCCGGGCGTCCTCGCTCGTCCGCCCGATCTGTCCCCAGTACTGCTTCCTCGTCAACTCCTCCACGTACTCGCGATGCGTCATCCGCTTCATCAGCTCCGACCACGTCGGATGCGGCGAACAGGACGGGTGGTTGCCCGCCGGCACGTACGCCGGATCGCTCGTCAGAAACATCGCGTCGATAAACGCCGCATACAGCCCATCCGACGTGCGCGGCTCGCGCGCCTCGATCCGAATCGTGTGCTTGCCCGCCTTCAGCCGAACCGCCTCCGCCATAAACCAGCCGAAATACGCGTACGGCGAATCCGTCCCGTACGACTCGCCAACCCACGAACGCCCGCGCAACGCCACAAACGGACCGTCGTCGATCCGAACGTACAACGGCGCGATCCCGCCCGAATCCTGCGGCGATCCGCTGATCCAAAGCCGATACTCGCCGCCGCTCGCCGCCGCGAACTCCCACTCCGCGAAAAATGGCGGCTTGGCAGCGCTGCCGGGCACGTCCAGACGCAGGTACCGCCCCGCCGACGCCCCGTCGTCTTCGCCCCCCACGAAGATGAAGCTGCCCGGCGAAAAGTTCGTCCGAACCGCGTCTTCGCCTTCAATCCAGATCGCCGGCGCCGCCGGCTGAGTTGCCGCCGCCAACGCCACGGCGCTACCGATCATCTGAGCGATAATGATGGTGGACAAACGCATGTGCAAAAACCCTCAATACCAGAACATCTCACTTTGCTGCAGCCCGTATCCCAGCACCGCCACGTACGCCACGTGGCCGTCGAAAAACAGAATGTTGTTCCCGTACGAACCCGTCGCATCGTGCCACGTCGCAAACGGGTGCCAGTCCGGGTAGTGCATCGTCGTGAAAATCGTCGTATCGCCCAGAAACAACAGCCGGCTCGGCTCCGCGATCGCCGACACCGTCATCGGAATCTTCGGCTCGGGAGTCCCCGCGGTTCTGCACAGCCACGGGTTGTTCGCGTAGCTGGTGCCCAGGTGCCACCAGGTCGGAGTCGAAAGACTCCACGCAATCCCGTCCTTGTTGTCCGCCGGGCAGATGAACTGCTCCTTCCGCGTCGCCCACTGATGCTCGCCGTCGTTGATGTAGTACATCGCCCGCTGCCGCAACGGCAACACGCCCTCCAACGGCCAGAACTGCCCGGCCGGACCCTCCGCTCCGCCCCAGTTCCACCAGATGGCCATCGTCGGTATGTAGTCGTGATGGTCGTTCCAGTACAGCGCCCACAACACCCCAAGCTGCTGCAAGTTCGCCTGACACTGCGCCCGCCGCGCCTGCTCCCGCGCCGCCGAAAGCGCCGGCAGCAAAATCGCCACCAGCACCGCGATGATCGCCACCACCACCAGCAGCTCAATCAACGTAAACGATTGCTGATTGAGCAAACGGCAACGTTTGTGATTCATGGCGATGCGTCCTCCAATCAACAATCAGCAATCAACATTCAACAATCCCTACGCCGATTCCCGCACGATCAACCGCGGCTCCAGCACCACGTTCTCCGCCGGTTGATCGTCGGCTTCTGCTCCGCTCAAACCCTTCTTGAGCAGCTCCCACGCCACGCGGGCCTGGTCCTCCACCGAAAGCCGAACCGTCGTCAGCGGCGTCTTCTGCTCGGCCGCCGCTTCAATATCGTCATACCCGATCACCGCGAGCTGATCGGGAACCGTGATCTTCTGCACCGCCAGGCCCGCCATCAGGCTGATCGCCAGCCGGTCGTTGCTGCACGCCACCGCCGTCGGCCGACGATGCTCCGGCAAAAGCGCCACATGCTCGCCCAACTCGTTGCCGCCGTGGATGGCGTCCGCCGTCTCGAAAAACGCCAGCTCCCCGCCGATCGCCTGCCACGCCTCCGCAAAGTACCGCTGACGATTCGCGTGAATCGGAAGATTGCTGCCGCGGGCCTTGCCCGCATTGAAGTACATCACCCGCCGGTGACCCGCGCGGTACAGGTGCTCAGCCGCGAGACGATGGCCCAGCACCTCGTCGAACGTCACGTTCGGATACCGGACGTCCGGCCCCAACTCGCCCAGCGTCACAATCGGCGTCCCCTGATCCGCCAGCCGCTCCAGCAAGTCATCCGTCCGGTGCATCGGGTCCCGCGCAATAATCAAACCGTCGATCCGCCGCGACAGGAACGCCCGCAGACCCCGCGCCTCCCGCTCCGAGTCAAACTCGCTGTTCGCAATGAAAACCGTGTACCCGTCCCGAGAACAGGAGTCATCAATATAATTAAACAATGCGTTAAAATACTGATTTTGCAGCGAATGGACGAGCACCCCGATCGTATGCGTCCGCCCCGTCACCAGAGACCGGGCCAGGTCGTTGCGGACATAGCCCAACTCGTGGGCAACCCGCAACACGCGCTGGCGGGTCTCGTCGCTGATGCCGATCGTGGTCTGCTTGCCGGGATTCAAAGCCGCGTAAACCGAGGCCTGAGAAACCTTTGCGCAACGGGCAACCTCCAGAACGGTCACCTTCCTGCCCGCCGCCGTCCGTGAAATGGCCATCGATCAGACCTTTCCGTCATTCCTCTATTGGACGTCCAATACGCCCATAATGGCCAATATAATACGTACAATGTGATTTGTCACGAGAAATCTTCCCACGGCCTCTCCCGAATGACTGCCAAACCGCCGCCGCCTTGCGTCGCACGCTCCGGCGGCCATAATAAAAGATGAAAGGAAAGCCATGATCGACGTGAACGCCAGTCTGGGCCGTTGGCCCTTCCGTCGCCTGCGGTACGCGACGCCCCCAGCCATGCTGAGGCAGATGGACCAGTTGGCCATCGAACGGGCATGCGTGGCCCCGATCGAGGCCCTGCTCTATCTCGACGTTCAGGAGGCCAACCGCGAAATGGCACGGGCCATCCGCCGACATCGCGACCGTCTGCTGTTCTTCCCGTCGATCAACCCAGCCTGGCCCGACTGGCAGACCGATCTGGACGAGTGCATCGAAAAACTCGGCGCCACCGGCGTCCGGCTGTTTCCCAGCTATCACAACTACCGGATCAACGACCGCCCGTGCCTCGAACTGCTGGCCGAACTGGAGCGGCGAGACCTGCCGGTCCAGATCGCGACGGTCGTCGCCGATCCGCGGATGCACCATCCAGCCGTCATGGTTCCCGCGGTGCGGCTCGACCCGCTTGCCGATCTGCTGCGGCTCTTCCCGCGGCTGCGATTCGCCATCCTCAACGCCACCGGCATCCGCGAGACGGTCAACCCCAAAACGCTGGGCCGGACCGACAACCTGTTCTTCGACGTCGCGTTCGCCGACGGCGTGGCGTGCGTCGATGACCTGATCGACGCGCTGGGACGAGGACGGATCCTGCTCGGCACCAACGCGCCGATGATGATCGGACTCGGCGCGGTCTACAAGCTCCGCGAGTCGCGGATCGAAGCGGGCGAACTGCGGCGGCTGCTTCGCGAAAACGCCCTGCGATTTCTCAGCCGGCGCGGCAAGGGCGACGGAGGCCGGCCGTGATCATCGACATCCACTGCCACATCCGCACGCCGATCACCGAGCCGCGGCCGCTGCGCCGGACGCTCGAGATCGCCTCGCGATTCGGCATCCAGTGGCTGGCGACCTCGATGGGCACGACGTTCCGGCCGACGCCGACCCGCGACGAGATCCGCCGCGACAACGACCACGTGCTGGCGCTCATGCGCGAGTATCCCGACCGCGTCGTCGGCTACTGCTATCTGAACCCGCACCACGGCGAGTTCTGCCTCAAGGAGCTGGCCCGGTGCGTCGAGGCGGGCATGCGCGGGATCAAGCTGTGGGTCGCCAGCCTCGCCGACGACCCGGAGGTTTTCCCCATCGTCGAACGGGCGATCGAGCTCGACGTCCCGCTGCTCCAGCACGCGTGGAAGAAGACCACCGGCAACATGAAGCACGAAAGCGAGCCGCGCCACGTCGCCGAACTGGCCCGCCGCTACCCGCAGGCCAGGATCATCATGGCCCACGCCGGCGGCATGTGGGAGTACGGCATCAAAGCCGTCCGCCGATACCCCAACGTCACCGTCGACCTCTCCGGCGGAAACCCCACTGACGGCCTGCTCGAAACAGCCCTCCGCGAACTGGGTCCGCAGCGGATCGCCTTCGGCTCCGACGCCGACTGCCGAAGCTTCGGCTCCCAACTCGCGAAAGTCGATGCCGCCCGCCTCCTGCCATCCGTCCGCCAGGC
>JAAYCJ010000256.1 GCA_012729815.1 Phycisphaerae bacterium
AATGGGGCTGAAGTCCCAGCCGCGGTCGGCGAAGATGACGATCTGCCCGGCGCGGCCGCTGTCGAACATTTCGACGACCTGCGGGACGAAATCGGGGAATTCGCTGCGGCAGGAGGCGGCGAGCCACGTTCGGCTGTCGTGGAATTGGCCGTCGAGGAGCGGTTTGACGTGCGGTTCGTCGTAGCTGAGCGGATCGCCGGCGGTGGGCGTATAGCGGTAGCGTTTGACGCCGTCGCGGAGTTCGCGTTCGATCAGGCCGCGGGCGTCCCGGTGGAGGACTTCGACGCGGTCGGGTCCGGCTTTGACGGCGACCAGTCGCACGGGAGTTTGTTTGGCCAGGGTCTGATGGAGGGTCATGCCACGGCAGACCGGCGCGGGGTCGGCGCGATGGGCGAGGAATTCCTGGGTCTCCTGCGGCGTGGGTTCGTGGAACCAGTGCTCATCGGTCCGCAGGTGGAGATGGGCGCGTCGGCTTCCGCCGTTGATAAGCACCAGGTCGCATTTGTCGTTGAGGTAGGCGTGGCGTTCGCAGGTGTTGCCTTTTTCGAGGAACATCTCGTCGACGACGCGGATGCCCAGATCGTTTTCGAGGAATTCTTCGACGGACCAGGAGTTGAGGCGATCGGCGGGGACATGTCCGTGGTCGCTGATGAAGAAGAGGTAGTAGTTTTCCAGAAGGCCGTTCCGCTGCAGGCCGCGGCAGATGCGTCCGACCTGGACGTCGAGGTTGGCCAGGGCCTGGCGGTACTGGGGCGAGTCGGAGCCGTAGCGGTGGCCGATCTCGTCGATGGCGGGGAAGTAGGCGAGGATGTAGTCGGGCCAGGTTCCGGTGGTGCGGGCGCATTCGGCGATGAGTTCGAAGCGGACGGCGATGAGCCGATCGACTTCGAGGATTCGCCGGAAGAACCAGTTGATGCCGGAGCTCATCCAGTTTTCGATGGGCCGGGTGGCGCCGAGGTAGTTGGCGACCTGGATGGTGACGGAGTAGCGGTCGCCGAGGATTTCGTAGATGGTCGGGGCCCGCAGGTCGCGGTTGATTTCCTGGTAGGTGCGGATGTACATGTAGTCCTGGTACTGGCCGGACGTACGGTCGAACCACTTGTTGCCCATGATCTGGTGGTGGCCGGGATATCGGCCGGTGTTGATGCTGGCGGTGGCGGCGTAGGTGATGGAGGGGACGACGGTGACGGCGTGGCGGGCCCGGACGCCGCGGTCGACGATGTAGCGTTGGATGTTGGGCAGTTGGCCGGCGTCGAGCATGGCGTCGAAGACCTCGGTTCGCACGCCGTCGGCGAAGAGGACCAGGGCCCGTTTTTCGGGCACGCGGACGTTTTTGTCGAGGGCGACGTCGAGTTCGCGGGTGTGGGCGCAGCCGGCGAGGAGGGCGAGGGCGGCGAAGGCGAGCCAGCCAAATCGTTTCATGGCGTGTCCTGTCCGTTGTGATTGTCGGGCCGTGGCGGTATCATAGTAAGGTTACTTTAGACCCGCCGCCCGGCTGTGTCAACGGCCACGGGCGGCCCTGGAGGCGCCGTTATGGCCATTGATCCGACCGCGATCGTTTCATCCAAGGCCCAGATCGACCCGACGGTGGAGATCGGGCCGTACGCCAT
>JAAYCJ010000257.1 GCA_012729815.1 Phycisphaerae bacterium
ACCCTTGTGCCTGCCCTCCGCCGCACACCCAATCCAGCCCCCTCCCCACGTGTCATTCCCGCGAAAGCGGGAATCCAGATTCTTCACACCACCACACGCTTCAAACTACACCCTCAACATCAAAACATCAAACCCGTCCCATCCCAACAAATTCGAAATTCGAAATCCGAAATCAGACCTCCCCTCACGCCAACGCCAACACCAGCGCCACCCCCGCCAACGCCAGCACCGCCGCCGCGATCCGCAGCGACCACGCATAATACCCCTTCGTCGCCGCATTCAAAAACAAATACACAGCCACGATCAAAACCGCCATCCCAACCGCCGAAAACCGAGTCACCCGCGCCTTGTGCCATGCCTCAGCCGCCGGCGATCGTTCGAAAAGAGCTGAACCGAGTCCAATGGAGTGAAGCACGTCCTTCTGCTGAGCGTTGACCAGCAGCATCTCCCGCCACACCTGCCCGTACGGCCGATCCATCCGCTGCACGAACCGGTCGTGGATCAGCAATCCCCGCCGCAGCGCCGCGAGAATCACCTCCATCAGGACTGCGTCGGTCGCCTCCAACCGGCAGCGCGTATGCACCTCGCTCCTGAAGTACGGCAGCAACTGCCGCGCCGCGTCCTCGAACGCAAGCTCCTCAGCCTCCCGCACCGTCGTCGCCGGTGATCGCGACTGCGCCAGATACCACCGGCCTTCCGGATTCCGATTCACAAACCTCGCAAAATCGTCGTTCCAAACCTTCTCGTCGAACTCCGCGCTCCGCGACGCCTCCCCGCCCGGACCGCGAAGCAAAGCCGTCACTGTCCCGTTCCGCCCCGACACCCCATTCACGCCGTAAGAGCCTTCCGCCACCACTGCCACCGACAACACCACCGCCGGCTGCGTACTCGGCGACCCCTCCAGCCGAACCACCCGCCCAACTCGCGCCTCACACCCCCGAACCGCCTCGCCGATCGCATCCGACGCCAGATCCCCCGCCAACCCGACCGTCAAACCCTCCTCGCCCCCCGGCGCAATCGTCGCCAGCGATTTGACCACTCCCAACGCCGCCGCCTTACCCGCCAATTCCCGCGACGCATACACGTTCGCCTCAAACTCCCCCTCACCCAAATCCCACCCCGCCCGCGCCTCAACCACTGGGACCCGGACCTCATCGACCGCCGGCAAAGGCTGCGCGACGTACGGATAAGCTATCTCCCGCAACAGCGCAGCCGGGCTCCGGTATCGGCGGATTTCCCCTGGCAACAGGATCACGCTGACCACGATGATCACCGCGCCCAACGCCATGCACTGATGCCCGCCCGTGCGCCTTCTCTTCGTGAGCACCGCTCCATAGACCAGCGTGCTCAGACCCACCAGAAAGGTGAAGGCCAGGCACACGGAAGGAAAAATGGACACCTCCAATTCCATTGCCATATCCTCAACCCTCATCCCGAGCTCTCAACCCATCACTCCCGCTCCATCCACACCGCTAACCGACCACGCCGACAAACCATTTTGCACTTTGCCTTTTGCACTCTGCATTCGCCCCGTACGGGCAACCCTTGTGGTTGCCCCGACCCCTCCGCGTGTTCCGCGTGCTCCGTGCCACGCATTCCGCATTTTGGTATTTGCTATTTTCACTTTTCACTTTTCATTGCCTTTCGCCTTCC
>JAAYCJ010000258.1 GCA_012729815.1 Phycisphaerae bacterium
GCTTTCCCGCACGAAGTTCTATCCGTGGGATCCGACGCTGATCGACCGGCTGACCGCGGACGGCGTGATCGACAAGGCCCACGTGGACGCGGCGGCTGGGCGGTTTGCCAGCGACACCGGACAGCTCAAGCTCGATGCGAAGGCGGAGACCTTCCAGGCCGTCACGCCGAACAGCGAGGCGTTTATCATCCTGAGGAAGGGCGAGCTGGCGGGCGAGCGGGTGCGGGTGGCGAACGACGGGCAGGCGTGCACGGTGATGGTGGCGGCGATCGACGGTCAGCCGATCGCCGAGAGCCGGCGGCTGCTCGTGCTGCACCTGACCGACGTGCAGAACGACCGGATCAAGTTCCGCAGCCGCGATCTGACCGTGCTCGAGCACATCGGCCAACTGCCGCATCTGGTCCGCCGAGGCTCCGCGGAGATCAGCATCAAGCTGGAAGACCCCGGTGCGGTCGAAGTTTGGGCGGTCGATCTGTCGGGCAAGCGGCAAAAGAAGATGGAGACGCGCGTCGCCGACGGCGCGGTCACGTTCACCGCGGCAACGGTTCAGCCGGAGGGGACGTTCCTGGCCTACGAAATCGAGCGCCAGCCGTAGGCATTACCTCGAGGCGATCAGGTCCTTGAGCGTCGCTGCGTCCTGGAGAAACCTCTCCGGCGAGTCGTCGCGCACAAACTCCAGCATGGCGGCGTGGCCGCGACCGGTCGAGTTGGCCAGAGCCAAATACTCCCGCCAATCCACTTGGCCCTCAGCCAACGGCAAGCGCTCGTGTTCGACCCAGTGGAAGACGTGCAGGTTGCTCAACCGAGCCAGCACGCGGCGGAGGCTCTCGAGCCGCTGCTCCGGCGAATGCGCCCGCGACGGCTGCCAATACAGGAAAATGTTCCGCGCAGCCTCCGCATCGCAGCCATCCAGCTCATCAAGCAGCCGATCCACCGAATCCGGCGTATCGGTCAGCGTTCCGCCGTGATACTCCAGCGAGATGGTCGTCTTGTGCGACAGAGCCAACCGCGCGATCCGGCAGAGGTCGGCTATTACCGTCTGGCGATCCCGCGGTCCGGCGTCGGCTGAGCCCTTGTGCCCAGCCCATACCCGGATCGTCGGCGCCGCCAGGACCAGCGCCGTCTCGAGCACCGGCTCGAACGCCTCATCGCCTTCAGACCGATAGTACGAGCCGTACGAGGCGACGCGAAGGCCCGAATCGATGGTCATCTCTCGCACCTCTTTGGCCAGCCTGGCGTCTCCCGGCGGCACGTGTACGTCGCCGCCCCATTCGATCGCACAAAGCCCGGCTTTGGCCGCCAGGTCCACGATCTGCCCGGGCATCAGTTGGCGAAACGTCACCGACACCAGTCCGTGATCGATCATCGCTCGTAGTTCCTCTCCACGCCGATGGTTTGCCCCGTCTCGTGCGCCCGGTAGACGGCCAGGGCGACCGCAACGACCTCGCGTCCGGCGTGTCCGTCGGTCCGGCTGGGGCGATGTTGGCGGATCGACTCGGCGAA
>JAAYCJ010000259.1 GCA_012729815.1 Phycisphaerae bacterium
AGGGCCTGCGGCTCTGTCAGGGCCAGTGGGGCCTCACCAACCCGGGAACCTATCGCAATCTGGTCTGGCCGTGGTCCGAGTTCAAAGCCGCCACCGCCCTCGCCTACCTGCGCGACCCCCGCGCCGCTGACCACCTGCTCAACGGCGCCAGATTCACCAGCACCCTCGGCGCGCTGCCCGAAAAAATCCGACCCGACCGCTTCTGGATCAACTTCCACTTCCTCAGCGCCCACGGCGCCTTCGTCATGGCCCTCAACGCCATGCTCGCCCACAGCCGCGGCGGAACGCTCCACGTCCTGCCCGCCGTCCCAAACCGCTGGCGAGACCTGAAATTCAAGAACCTCCGCGTGGCGCTGGGCCTGCTCGTCTCCCTCGAACGGCGAGCCGGCAAGCTCGTTCAACTGGTCCTGGAAAACCCCACGCCCCGCCCGATCGCCTGCGCCCTGGAAATCCCGTGCCACGCCCTGACCCGCGCCCAAACCCGCGCCCAAACCCGCGCCCAAACCCGCGCCATCACCCGGACCGTCACCGTACCCGCCCGCCACCGATGGTCCCTGAACCCCTAAGCCCTCTACGTCGCCCGCCGAACCACCCGCGCCTCGCCCGGGGCCATCACCAGCGGCTCGATCGACTTCGGCAGCTTCTTCGCGTGCTCCAGAAACTCCGCCGGATTGCCGTTGTGCTCGACGAACATCCAGAAGTGACACGCCACCAGCAGTCGCGGACCCACCTGCTCGCCCAGCAGACACGTCTCCCGACCGTTCATGTTCCCGAACTGACCGTTGATCGGAGAAATCATCACGTCCACCGGCCCGTTCAGCGACGCCAGAATCTCCTGCGGCCGGTACGCGCTGTCGCCCACCATGTAAACCCGCACGCCCCCGATCTCCATCACCAACCCCACCGCCTCCGGAGCCAGCTCGCCGTGATCGGCAAACACCGCCCGAAAACGCACGCCCGCAACCTCCGCCTCCTCCCCCTCCGCCAATATCGTCCGCCGCTTCGCCTCGATCCCCAGCTCATCGTACGTCGCCCCGCAGTCCGGCGCGCCCACGAACAACGTCCCCTTCCGCTTCGCCAGTGCCGCCACCGCGTCGATGTCCAGGTGGTCCGGATGCGAGTGCGTCGAAACCAGCACGTCCGGCGACGCCTCGTCCACCTCCACCAGCGTCGGAATCATCCGCTTGAAACCCACCAGCCGATTGCAGCAGTCGCTCAGGTACGGATCGACGAACAGCACCTTGCCAGCCGGCGTCTTGAACGCAAAGCCCGCCTGCGCCAGGTACGTGATCGCCACCGACCCTTCCGGCACGTCCGTCGTCCGGATCGTCTCCATCAATCTTGCCATCTGCGAATCCCCTTGTCCTGTCTCAGCCGACCGGCTGGGTCATCGTCTCGACCAATTCCATGATCGCCGCCTCCGGTCCCCGGAAGGCGTGAATCCGGCTGCCTACGTGACAGCGGTCCGGACCCGCCGGGCCGCCCGCCGCCGGGCTGTGAAACTCCAACTCGCCGAACCCGAACGCCGATCCGCCGCAGAACAACTCCAGCGCGTAACCCGGCCCCT
>JAAYCJ010000260.1 GCA_012729815.1 Phycisphaerae bacterium
GCAGCACCGACCGCAGGAAGGTCATGAAGGGTTCGGACTTCGTGGTGCTGACGTTCTCGGACCGCAACGCCCATTTCCGCGGCGTCGACACGCGGATCGCCGCCAAGCACGGGGTGCGGATGTGCAGTTCGGACACCATCGGGCCGGGCGGGATCTTTCGGGCGATGCGTGAAATCCCGCACGTTCTGGCGATGGCCAAGGACGCTGAGCGGCTCTGCCCGCAGGCGTGGATCATCAACTTCGTGAACCCCACCAGCGTGCTGGGAATCGCGCTGAAGCGTTACGTGCCTCACCTGCGGACCTTCGCCCTCTGCGACGGGCACCACGAGCCGTACAACACGCTGAACTGGTGCAAGCGGCTGGACATTCTGCCGCCGGAGGCGACGGTGGTTCCGCCGGAGGTGCATAACAAGCTGGAGCTCAAGATCGGCGGCGTGAACCACTGCACGTGGCTGGTGCGGTTCCGCTATGACGGTGTGGACATGATGCCGAAGCTGCGCAGGAAGCTGGCCGAGTGGGTTCGCGAGGAAGGGCGGAATCCCGCTGAGAAGGCCAAGCCCCGGTTCAACCACGCCTACGAGATGCAGCTATTCGATCTTTACGGAGCGTTTCCGACGGCGGCGAGCCACACCAAGGAATACGTGCCGTTCTTCCAGGGGTACGGTGTCAAACCTAATCAGCCGGAGCCGATCCGCCTGTTCGACGCTGAGAACCGGGCCGAGGAGATGGCGGCGGCGTGGAAAGACACCGAAGCCTACGCAGCGGGCAAGCTGAGCGTTCAGCAGTTCCTCAAGGACACCCACTCCGACCACGCGACCGACATCATCGAGAGCATGTGGGGCGGGTTGGGCAAGCCGTTCTACATCAACTCATTTAATCGCGGAGCGATCACCAACATGCCGGACGACGCGTTCGTCGAGCTGCGGTCGGACGTGGATATGCACGGTCCGCGTCCTCAGCCGTTCGGGCCGATGCCGCGCGGCCTGCTGGCGCTGCAGATGCAGGTGCTCGATACGCACGAATTGACGACTGAGGCGGCGGTCACCGGCGACCGGGCGATCCTGCGGCGGGCCATGCTGACCGACCCGATCTGCAACAACATCGCCGACGCCGATGCGTGCATCAAGGATCTGCTGGAAGCGGAGAAGGACGCATTGCCTCGCTATTGGTATCTTGGGAAGGGGAAGAAGCGCTAAGCCCGCCATCCGGCGGTCGATCGCTGAATGGTGATATGGTTGATGGAGTGACGGCATGAGCAAATTGTTTTCGCGGAAGACACCGGCGATTGAGACGCGGTGCATTCATCTGGACCTCAAGGGTCTGCCGCCCTCAGCCGAGCGGCTGCTGGATATTCCGGAGATTCTCTCGCGGCTGCGGGTCAACTGCGTGCTGGTGGAGTGGGAGGATGTGTATCCCTGGTCGCGGCATCCGCAGTTGCGGTGCGAGACGGCGTACGACGAGGCGACGGTGGGCGAGTTTCTCAACCGCCTGGCCGAGCGCGGGATCGAGGTGATACCGCTGGTGCAATGCCTCGGGCACTTTGAGACGGTGCTGCTTCGTCCGGAGTTCGCGCACCTGCGCGAGTTGGACCGCAGCGCCGGGGAGTTGTGCCCGTCCAACCCGGAGTCGGCCCGGATCGTGATCGAGCTGATCGACGATGTGCTGCGGACGCACGGGTCACGGGCCAGGCGATTCCACATCGGCGGCGACGAGCCGTGGACGTTTGGCTCGTGTCCCAGGTGCAAGGAGCTGATCGAGCAGGAGGGAAAGGACGGCTTGTACCTTCGGCACATCGATCCGATCCTCAAGCACCTGGAAGACCGCGGCATCCGGCCGCTGCTGTGGGACGACAAGATGCGGGACTGGCCGATTGAAAGCCTGCGCAGACTGGCGGAACGGGCGGAATTGATGGTCTGGAGCTACACGGAAGACATCTTCGGCCGCAAGGGCGGATGGCTCACTTCGCAGCATCTGGACCGCTACGACCAGGCCGGCTTCGATTGGTGGGGCGCGCCGGCGTTCAAACTGACCAGCGCGGGCGAACTGCCCGAGGCCAAGCCGCGGATCGAGAACACGCTGGCCTGGACCAAGACGGTAACGGCCCACGGCAGGCGAAGCGTGGCGGTGACCGGATGGAGCCGCGGCGACGTCTGCCGGACCGCGATGTGCGGCCTCGAGCCGGTCTGGGACTTGGTGGTGCTGGCGGCGGCGATCATGTGGGACGGCAAGCTGCCGCGCGGCCACGTCGAAGCGGCGCGGGAATTCGTGACGCAAGGGCCGCTGCGCGACCTGGTGGGCCCGCGGTTTACCGAGTGCCGCGAGGCGGTGCGTGAGCTATGCGAGTGGAACCAAGCGATCGCAGCCGATCCGAACTGGGCGATAATGGAGGTCGCCGCGTGGGTCAGCTTCGAGCCGCAGCGGATGAACCCGAACAACAACGACCGTTTCTGGAAGATGGGCGAGCTGCGGCGGCACATCGAGCGAGGGATCGCTCTGGGTCAGCGCGTGATCGAGACGCAGCGCGGACTGGTGGACGACCACTGGCTGCGGATCTTCGTCGACGCCCGTGTGCAGCACAGGATCAACCGGTTCAACGCCCTGTGCCGCGGCGCGCGGGA
>JAAYCJ010000261.1 GCA_012729815.1 Phycisphaerae bacterium
CTCCACCCGTATGAGGTCGAGCTCGAACCGCCCGCCTCGGCCGATCCTTCCTGGTCGATGGCGCAACGACTTAAGTACGCGAAGTTCACCTACCTTCAGTACCGCCAGCGGAAGACGGTGGAACGCAAGCTGCGCGGCCTGCTCTCGGATTTCCAGTTTTCCGCCATAACCGACGTGTATCCCGGAGTGCTTGAGAATCATGGATCAACAGCCGGTCAGCATTGTCCCGATTGATGAGCAGCACCTGGCCGCTGTGGCGCAGCTTCACATCCAGGGCATCAATCAGGGATTTATCAGCTCGCTGGGTCCGGCGTTCGTTCGCAGACTCTATCAGGGGATCATCCACTGCCCCGAGGCCTTCGGTTTCGTCGCCTGTCAGGATGAGCACGTCTTGGGTTTCATCGGCTGCGCTGAGAGCGTAGGGGCGGTCTACAAGCACGTCCTGAAGCGATCCTTCTTCAGTCTGGCCTGGCGAATGCTCCCGCGGATGCTGGTGTGGCGGAACGTTCGCAACGCCTTCGAAACCCTCTTCTATCCAGCCAAAGCCGAATCCGATCTGCCGAAGGCCGAGATCCTCTCGGTGGCGGTTGACCAGACGGCTCGCGGCTTGGGGATCGGACGTCTCCTGATGACCGCCGCCCTCGACGAGTTTCAGCGGCGAGGGATCACCACGGTGAAGGTCATGGTCGGAGAGCAGCTCCCCGCCAACGAGTACTACAAGAAGCTCGGTTTCACCCTCGCCGGTCAGCACCTCCACCACGGCTACCTGCTCAACGCCTATCTCAAGCAACTCTCCTGAGGCTTCATGACCTCCTTTGTTTACGCTTGCGGGTTGTTATAGACTTGTCTGTATATATACAGCCTGTTGCTGGTTTGGCCTTGACGCACTTCGGCAGGGCCTCTATCTGGGATGTTGCTGATGGAAGTCATTATAGAATAACATGATATAGGTGGGTATGGGGAAGTAATCATCTTGGCGGTTTCCCTCTTGACTCTTCGGTAAAGTGTATTTACTGTGCTATATATAATCGGTTGCGATTGACTATCCAGTGGTTCGTGGTTGTGAGGTACGGCAATGGCTAAGGGCGGTTCGAAAAAGGTCAAGGTGGCTCTGGTCGGTGCGGGCGGGATGGCTAACGGGGTTCACTACCCCTCCGTGACGAGTTTTGAGGATGTCCAGATCGTCGGGCTTTGCGATCTGGACCAGGAGAAACTCAAGGCTACGGCGGAGAAATTCCGGATAAAAGAGACGTTCACGAACTATCAGGCGATGCTGGAGCAGACCAAGCCGGATGCGGTCTACGTCCTGATGCCGCCACACCATCTGTTCGACGTGGCGATGGACGTGATGGAACGAGGTCACCATCTGTTCATCGAGAAGCCCCCAGCCGTGACGACCCACCAGGCGATCGCCCTCGCCCGCAAGGCCAAAGAGAGGAAAGTCATCACAGCCGTCGGCTGGCAGCGCCGCTTCCACCCGCTGACCAACACCGTCTGGCAGAAAGTCAGAAAGGCTGGCGAGCTAAACCAGGTAGTGGTAAGCTTTTATAAAAATGCCGTGCCCTCCCAGACGCATCCCTACTACCGTGGGGCGATCGACATCCTGCACTGTGACGCGATCCACGCGGTCGACTCGCTTCGCTACTACGCGGGCCTGGCCGACGTTGTCTCGATCAGTTCCAACGTACGCAAGCTCGACGCGTGGTACCCGTGCGTCTTTACGGCCGTCGTACAATTCAGCAATGGCGTCGAGGGTGTGCTGCTGACCAACTGGCGCAGCGGCCGACGAATCTTCAAATTCGAGTTCCACGGAGCCAACGGGATGGGACTGGTGGATATCGACGGCCAGGGCGCGTTCTACACCGACAACAAGGTCGAGCCGGCTTGGCAGTCGGACCACGTCGCGGAGGCCGGTTCGGACCAGACGCACATTCACCAGGGCTTCTGCCAGGAGAGCCGGGCCTTTATCGACGCGGTCAAAAAGGGCAAGCCGCCGCACCATAGCCTGGAAGACGCCTACAAGAGCATGGACCTGGTCGACAAGATCTATGGGGCATCGATGATGCGGGAGGAAACGCACGTATAAAAGTGGTCAGAATTCAGAACTCAGAACTCAGAATGGCTTACCGCTCGGCGGCACAGGGGCGATATGACGAGGTTGCCGGCCAAAACATTTCGTGATCTGGTAGTTTGGCAGAAGGCCCATGCATGGGTGCTTGAAGCGTATGCCTACAGCCGTGGGTTTCCCAAGGCGGAATTATACGGACTGACGTCGCAGCTCAGGCCGGCAGCGGTTTCCGTGCCCGCCAACATCGTCGAGGCATTCCGAAAGCGGAGCCACGCGGAGAAGCGGTACTTCCTGAACGTCGCCCAGTGTTCACTCGAAGAATGCAGGTATTACCTGATTTTGGCCCAGGATCTCGGCTACGGAGATAGCCGTCGGTTATCTCATGATTTGGAGGAGGTAAGCCGTTTGTTGGAGGCTTTTTCATCAAAGATTTCCGGTGCAGACGGGTAGAATGGTGTCTATTCCGAGTTCTGACAACTGAGTTCTGAATTCTTCGGAGACGCTCATGCCCAGCTACAAGAACTTTCTTGAACTCGGCGACGCGGTCGTGGCGCGGTGCGAGGGTGACCGGCAGTCGCTGATGCGGCGGGAGGCTGAGATCTACCTGGTGACCAAGTGCCGGGAGATGCTGGAGGCCCGGCGCAAGTGGGAACTCGACTACAGCTCGCCGGAGGCGTACATCAACACCTGCGACCCGCACCGCCACCGCTGGGCTGAGACGGTCGGGCAGGTCGAGTACAACGCGGAGTTCAACGCCTACTACGAGCCGTTCTTCGAGGACGGCGAGTACGTGGCCCGGTGGCTCTACATCGACCTGGATCGGGGCCTGAAGGCCCGGGCGGTGCTGGCCATGCCGAGGCGCGTTAAGGAGCCGGTGCCGCTGGTCATCGCCCAGCACGGCATCGCCTCGTCGCCCGAGCGGATTTTCGGCCTCAATGACGCCCAGGGCATCTACCACGCCTACGGTCGGGCGTTGCTCGAAGCGGGTTACGCGGTCCTCGCGCCGAGCAACATCACCGAAGGTCCGCCGCGGGCCCGCCTCCAGCGGCTCTGCTCGCTGCTGGGCAAGACGCTGATGGGCTTGGAGATCGGCAAGATCCGCCGCCTGCTCGACTACGTGCTGGGTCTGCCGGAGATCGACATGGTCCGCGTGGGCATGTGGGGCATTTCACTGGGCGGGATGTACACGATGTACACCGTGCCGCTCGAACCGCGGATCAAGGTCGGCATCAACTGTGCGTTCTTCAACGACCGTTTCCCCAAGATGGCCGTTTCGAGCCCTCAATACTCATCCTTCCTCGACGCCAATGAGGAGCACATCTGGATTCCCGGCTGGTTCGCGGGCGGTTTCGGCGATGCTGAGCTGGCGGCCCTGATCTGCCCGCGGGCGTACCAGATCCAGCAAGGCCGGGCGGACGGGATCGGCTGGTGGCCTCTGCAGCACGCCGAGTTCGTCCGAGCCCGCGGCTATTATGAGAAGCTGGGTTTGGCCGAACGGATCGAGTACGCCGACCACAACGGCGGCCACGAGATCCTGGTCGACCAGGGCCTGGCCTTCCTCAAGAAGCACCTGGGCTGAACCGGTCACGTCGATGAGCGTGACGCGACGCAGCAACGATGCCGGCCGTTTCAGCCGGCGACCAAAGGAACAACCGTGCTGACCGTACTCTGCGACAATTCGACAAAGATCGTCAACCAGGCCCTGTCCTTCCAGCCTCCTGATCGGCTGCCCGTCTTCGACAATTTCTGGGAGGAGTTCGAGGACGACTGGCGGCGCCGGTACAACCTCGGCCCCGATCGCCGGGTGGCCGATCACTACTGGACCGACCTGGCCATCTGCACGGCTGAGGAGTGCTTTTTTCCCACCCGTGTCCGGACCATCCGCCAGGAGGGCGAGTTTGTATACGGCGACGACGGCTGGGGACGCACCGTCCGCACCCGGCGCGGCGCCCACTTTGCCGAGACAATCGATCGTCTCATCGAGAGCCGCAGCGGCCTGGACCGCGTGCGGTTCGACCCGCCGGACCTCGACCAGCGCTACACCCGCTTCGTCGAGTCCGTCCACGAGAATCAATCAAAGGGGCGCGTGGTGTTCGCCAAGATCGGCGGTCCCTTCATCCGCTCCACGTTCATCCGCGGCGAGGTGGACCTGCTGGTGGATTTCGCCGAGGACGAGGAGTTCTCCAAGGCCCTGATCGGCAAGGTCGGCGAGCATCTGCTGGCGATCGGCTTGGAGTCGCTTCGCCGGGCCGAACTCCAGGACACGGGCGTTTGGATCTTCGACGACATGTGCAATGTCAACGCCCCGATGTTCTCTCCGCGGACCTTCGAGCGGGTCTTCCTGCCCGTCTACCGGCGAATGGTCAGCCAACTCAAGCAGGCCGGCGCCCGCTGGGTCGGCTTGCACTGCGACGGCAATCTCTACCCGTTTCTCGACATGTTGGTCGACGCCGGCATCAACGGGATCAACCCGGTCGAGCCCAACGCCTCGATGGACGTGACGCGACTCGTCCGCGACTACTGGAAACGCCTGTGGTTCGTCGGCGGCCTGTGCAACTCCAAGATTCTCCCTTCCGGCGATCCGGACCGCATCCGCCGCCACGTTGAAGCGGTGGTCGAAGCGGCTCGCGACGGCGGCATCGTGATCGGCAGCCACACCATCGGCCCGGACATCACAGTGGACAGCTACGAGCTCTACCGCCGGATTGTAGCCGAGCGAGGGAGTTACCGCACCGCATAGGGGACGTTTTGCCAAGTCGATGGCTCTGTGAGGACAACCCATGAGCAGATCGCCTGTCACCGCCGTGGTCATCGGAGCCGGCCACCGAGCCCTATGTTACGCCGATCTGTCGCGGCAGCATCCGGACCGCCTGCGGATCGTCGGAGTGGCCGATCCGGATCCGGCCCGCCGCCGCCAGACCGCCCAGCGGTACAGCTTCTCCGAGGACAAGTGCTTTCGAACGGCTGAGGAACTGGCTCAACAGCCGGCCTTCGCCGACGCTGCGATCAACGGCACGATGGACCGCGACCACGTTCCGACCACGCTGCCGCTGTTGCGGGCGGGATACCACGTCCTGCTCGAAAAACCCATCACGCCGATCAAGCGTGAACTGCTCGATCTGGAAGGGACCGTTCGCCGGACCGGCCGCAAGGTCATGATCGGCCACGTGCTTCGCTACGCGCCGTTCTACGTCGAGATCAAGAAACGCCTCCTGGCCGGCGAGATCGGCAGAATCCTGTCCATCGAGACCGCCGAGAACGTCAGCTATCACCACATGGCGGTTGGGTTTGTCCGCGGCAAGTGGCGAAATCGGGATAGCTCCGCCCCGATGCTCCTGGCCAAGTGCTGTCACGATCTGGACCTGCTCTGCTGGTACATGTCGGGAATCGCCCCGCAGCGGGTCGCCAGTTTCGGCAATCTCATGCATTTCCGCCCCGAAAACGCCCCGCCGGGTTCGGGTACGCGGTGTCTGGCGGATTGCGAAATCGAAGCCGGTTGCCCTTACTCGGCCAGAAAGAACTACATTGAGCAGAACCTGTGGGGGATGTACGCCTGGCAGTCACTGGAGCACATCGAGGATCTCGCCGAGCAGAAGAAGATCGAGTCGCTCAAGAGCGACAATCCGCACGGCCGTTGCGTGTGGCGGTGCGACAACGACGTGGTGGACCACCAGTCGGTGATAGTTGAGTACGCCGACGGTGTGGTCGCCACCCACAACATGTTTGCCAACACCTCCAGGCCGTGCCGGACGATTCACATCGTTGGAACCGCCGGCGAGATCCGCGGGGCCATGGAAGACGGACATTTCTTCATCCACAAGCCCGATGCGCGGGCCGGACACGAGTTCTCCGAGGAGCGGATCGACATCAACGTCTCCAACGACATGCACGGTGGGGGGGACATGCGGCTGGCCGACGACTTCGTCCGCGTGGTCAGCGGCCGGAACGGCTCGATTTCCAGCACCGACATCCACGATTCCATTCATGGGCATATGATTGCTTTCGCCGCCGATGACTCCATGCTCCAAAAGAGGATGATCGAACTGAACGATATTCAGTAAGGGTCAGGCGACGGCCTTGATTGCAGCTATTCGCAAGAGTACTATAATAGAAGTATTGTGGGTCGCCCTGGAGTTGGTTTATGGCTGGCAGCAGCCGGATTAATATTCTATTCACCTGTGTCGGTCGGCGATACGAACTGGTTCAGGCATTTCGCGCCGCCGCCAAGCGGCTTGGTGTGGACCTTTTTCTGCTTGGGACTGACGCCAACCCGCTCTCGCCGGCCCTGTTCGCCTGCGACAAGCACGTCATTACCCGGCCGATCGCCGATCCGGACTACATCCCCCAGATACTGGAGCTGGTTCGGGAGCATCGGATCGACTTGGTGATCCCGACGATTGATACCGAACTGAAACACCTGGCGACCCACCGGCAGGAGTTCCAGGACGCCGGCGCCCGGGTGCTGGTCTCCGACCTGGATGTGATCGAAATTTGTCAGGACAAGCGGCGGACGTATCGCTTCCTTCGCGAGCATGGATTTGGCGCTCCGGAGACCCGCGAATTGGGCGAGGTTGATGCATCCAAGTTGACTTACCCGGTGTTCCTGAAGCCCTGGAACGGCTCGGCCTCGAAAGGCAACGCCGTCGCCCGCGACGAGGAGGAATTCGGCTACTGGAGCAAGCGTGTCCCGCACTGCATCGTTCAGCCGTATCTTGAGGGCCAGGAGTACACCAGCGATGTGTACGTGGACTTCCAGATGGCCGTCCGCTGCGTGGTGCCTCGGCGGCGCATCGAGGTGCGCGGCGGCGAGGTCTCGAAAGGGCAGACCGCCCGGATACCCGCCCTGATCGAGCAGTGCACCCGTTTGGTCGAAGCACTTGGGGCCGGTCCGGGCGTTATCACCATTCAGGCATTCGTCACGCTGGAAGGCGAGATACGCTTTATCGAAGTGAACCCACGATTCGGCGGCGGCGCTCCCTTGAGCATCGAGGCCGGAGCGGATTTCCCCTCGTGGATTATTCAGGAGACGCTGGGCGCAAAGCCTCGCATCCGCACCGACGGCTGGAAGGACGGCCTCTGCATGCTTCGCTACGACGCCGCCGTGTGGATCGATCGCAACTCCGGGCAGACTGGGCAAGGAACCTGATTCATGGATAGTCATATTCTAGCGTTCTGGGGAGGTTTTGTCGGTCCCTACGGCTCGATCAAGGGAGTGCTCGATCCGTACTGGCCGACGCTGGTGGTCGCTACTGTCGTTTCGCTGTTCGCCACGCCGGTCGCGTCCTTCATAGCCTTTAAGGTTGGCATTCTCGATCTGCCTGACGAAGCGGTCAAGACTCACAAGCGGCCCACGGCGTATCTGGGCGGAGTGGCGGTGTTGGTTGGTTTCCTTGCGGCCATGCTGCTGGGAGTGGTGCTTGTTGCCGATGCGATCGGGCCCGAAAGCCCCGCGATCAGGATCATCTACGCCATCTGCGCCGGGGCTGTGGTGGCGACCCTGGTCGGACTGATCGACGACGTCAAGGACATCCGGCCGTGGCAGAAGCTCATCGGCCAGGGCATCTGCGCGGTGTTCCTGGTCGCCGCTGGGATCAAACCCGACCTTCAGCCGCTGTCCGGAATCGTGGGAGTTTCCCTGCCTCCGCTCCTGCACGACATTGTGGCCTACGTGGTGGTTTTGTTCTTCGTTCTGGGGGCGACGAACTCGCTGAACCTCCTGGACGGTCTGGATGGACTGTGTGCCGGAGTTACGGCGATCATCACGCTGGGATTCCTCGTCCTGGCCATTCACCTGGCGACCTGGGCCACCGACACGTCGGTCGACGCGGTGCGGATCGTGGTGGGCCTTGCCCTGGTCGGCTCGGTGTTCGGTTTTCTCATGTTCAACCGCCATCCGGCGGCGATCTTCCTCGGCGACGCCGGCAGCATCCTGCTGGGCTTTATCATGGCCTCGATGATGATGCTGATGGCCACCAACAGCACCCGCTGGTGGTTCGCCTCCGTCGTCATTTTCGGCCTGCCGATCCTCGATACGACCACCGCGCTGATCCGACGCGTGATCAACAAGCGTCCAATCATGAAGTCCGACCGCGGACACATCTACGACCAGATGATCGATCGCGGCATGCCGCTGGAGCGCACCGTCGCGGTCAACTATCTGTTGGCCGGGCTTTACGTCCTGCTTGGCGTGGTCGGAGCGGTGTTCCTTCGCACGCGGCACGCGGTGATCCTCTACCTTGCCATTGCGGTTGTCTCACTGCTGATCGTGTGGCGCAAGGGCTTCTTCAAGATGTCCGGCCTTCGCGGCGCCGTCCGATCTTGAGTTCGTATTCAGCGGTGACTACAACGCGATCTGGCAGACCGCTTGGCCGCTGGCCGGCGTCTGGACCCGCACCACCCGCTTGGCTTGGTCCCAGAGATACTCCACCTCCCGACCGTCCAATCGCACCGCCGAAGGTCTGCGCTCCACGTGGATCGTCAGGCGGTACTCCCGCGATGGCGGCATGCCTTCGTACTCGCCTTCACGGCGGCCGATCTCCAGCCGCCACTCATCCCGGCCGCTGGACAGGCGAAAGTGCGTCAGTGCGAACTGGCCTTTCTCGTAGCCGTACCCGACGCCGTCGTCCTCGTAGAGTTCGAAGGCCGCATCCGCTGCGGGGTACACGTCCAGTTCGATCTGGTTCTCCGGCCGCTGACCCACGTAGTCCGGCGCCTCGGCCAGGATCGGCACGATTGCTCCGGCCCGGACGAACAATGCTCCGCCCCGGTCCTCCGGCGGATCGTATGTGAGCCGTTTGCCGCCTTGGTGCATTTCGCCCGTCCAGAAGTCGAACCAGCGCCCGGCAGGCAGATAGACCTCGTTACTGAACGCGCCGACCAGCAGCTCGCGGCCGAGCATGTACTGGTGCAGCAGATTCCGGGCCGCCGTGTCGTCGGGAAATTCCAGCACCATCGCCCGCATCATCGGCAATCCGGTCCGGTGCGACTGCCACGCGAGCGAATAGAGATAGGGCAGCAGGCGATACCGCAGCCGGGCGTAATCAGTGAATATCCGCTGCAGACGTTCGCCCTGGAGCCACGGATGCCGCCAGTAGTTCCAGCTATTGACGTGGGCCCACGGCAGCAGGAAACCGTAGTGGATGCCTTCGGGCGTCGTGACCTCCATGTCGCAGGTCGACCATGCATGGCCGCACAATCCGGTATTCAGCTGCGCCACCAGCGTCGCGTGCGCGCCGCCGGTATCGCCCGTCCAGGTCCCGGTGTACCGCTGAAGGCCGGCCCATCCGGCGTCCGTGAAGCAGCACGGCCGACGTCCGGTGTACTGGCGAAATCCCTCGTGCATCTGCTGCGAGTAGAGCAGCGGATAGAGGTTGTGCATTTCGTCATCCGTCATGCCGTTGCCGTATAGCCGGTCGGGATGGGCGCAGACCTGCAGCGCGCCGTCCTGCTTGAAGAAATCCACGCCTTGGTCGATGAACTTCTTGTGGTGTTCGAACCAGGGCTCGGCTGGATCGGTCAGCTTGTCCATCCGGACGGGGTGCATGAAGTGCACGTCCTTCTCGACGTCATCGGCGTGGAAGACGGGTCTGGCCGT
The DNA here is from genome assembly GCA_012729815.1 of Phycisphaerae bacterium. Lineage (NCBI taxonomy): Bacteria > Pseudomonadati > Planctomycetota > Phycisphaerae > Phycisphaerae bacterium. Next base: position 9,663 of record JAAYCJ010000261.1, read on the forward strand.
TGCCTGCGAATCGCTGGGCGACGCCGCGGCCTGGCCCCATCGTCGCTCCGCCTCAAAACTCAGGTCGTAGTCGTTGCATTCCCACAGCTCGACCTTGTAGCCCAGCCGTTTCATCGCGGGCAGGAAATTGTGCTGTCCGGTCTGGGCGTAGAAGGGGATCGGAAAGCGTTCCGGGTGCCAGGTCCGGTCCTTGCTGTAGTCGTAGTGCCGGCTCATCCAGCCGGGCTCCAGGCCGATCACGTCGCAAGGGATTTTCTCCCGGCGGAAGTTGACGCAGTCGTCCATCACCTCCTTGACGTCGGCCTGGTCGCGGCAGATGAACCACAGCCCGAACGACCACTTCGGCGGCAGGGCGGGTTTGCCCGTCAAATCGGTGTACCGGTCCAGGATTTCCGGCAGCGACCGGCCGCGGATCAGGTAGTAGTCCAGCCGGCCGCCGTTGCTGGCGATCTGCGCCCGATCCGGCTTGGACGCCGCCAGGTCAAAACCCAGGCGATAGGTCGTGTTCACCAGCACGCCGTAGCCGGCGGTGCTCATGAAGAACGGAATCGGAATGTAGCAACTGACATTGGTGACGTGAAGATCCGCCTTGCGGCCGCGCAGGGCCACCGCTGCGCGGGTCTGGTCGCCCAGACCGAAGAACTCCTCGTCGTTACCGCACCGCAGCCCCAAACGGAAGCCGCCCGACCCACTGACCTCCGGGTTGAACGCCTCCTTGGTCAGCGTCCTGCCTGCGGCCAGGAAGGTCAGCCGGCCCGATTTCCGGTCGATCCGAACGGCCATCTCGTCCGTGGTCAGCTCAGCCGCTTGCCCGGCCTCCCGAACCTCGGTCGCCGGCGGGTTCCGCGGTTCACGAATAAAGCCGTAGCGGTTCATCGCCGCTGGAGGAAAGCTCCCGTCCGGCGAGACCCGCACCCGGACCACGCCCGGAGCCACGAAGCCGACCCGGACGACCGGTCCCGATTTCGTGACAAAATCGTAAAATCGCCCGTCCTTGCCTGCCTTGCCCCGCCGCTTGGGCTCTTCGCCCGATGATTTCCCAGCCATTTGCGTCGCTCCAGGTGTTCCAGTCCGGCCTCCGCGTAACGCCATTGGAGCCAACATCCTACTGCCGCCGGTTCCGGCCCGCCAGCCCCTTTGGCGGTTGCGGCCGGCCTCGAACCCGCCGAAAACCTTGCGATTTAGCAGTCTTTCTGCTAATGTGTCGCCGAATCAGTTGAAATTTGACCGTTTTCCACTAACAATAAGAGTTTACCTTTTACAGAGACAGGTGTCTGAGGAGCAAACGCAATGGCCGATGAGGACCAGGTTCAGAACCAAGAGCAGACGGAAACGCCCGAGCCGCTGAGCGTCAACGTGGCGTCCGTCGAGGACGTGGGCACCCTCAAGAAGAAGGTGACCATCGAAATACCCGAGCAGGAGGTCAACAAGAAGCTCGATCAGAATTTCGGCGAACTGGCCAACTCGGCCCAGGTTCCCGGTTTTCGCGTCGGGCGGGCTCCGCGCCGGCTGGTCGAGAAACGCTTTGCCAAGGACGTTCGCGAGCAGGTGCGGCTGACTTTGATGGCCGAAGGCATCCAGCAGGCCCTCGAGAAGGCCGACCTCAAGACAATCGGCGAGCCTGACTTCGACATGGAGAAGGTCGAACTGCCCGAGAACGGACCGATGACCTTCGCCTTTGAGGTCGAGGTCGAGCCCGAGTTCGAGCTGCCGTCGCTGGACGGGATCGAAGTGACCGAGAAGGACGTCGAGGTTACCGACAAAGACATCGACGAGCAGATCGAGAACATCCGCTGGCGCCTGGCCGTCCTCGAGGACCAGCCGGAAGACGCCAAGGTCGAGAAGGGCGATCATATCACCGCTGACATGAGCCTGGAAGTCGGCGACCTGCCGCCGGAGGTCCGGCACGAGATCGACTTGGTCGCCCGCGATCAGCCGATCGAGGGCGTCCCGTTCGACAAGCTGGATGAGGCTTTGGCCGGGGCGGCCGTGGGCGAGACCCGCGAAGCCGGTCCCGTGACGGTCAGCCAGGAACACGCCAACGAGAATTGGCGCGGCAAAGAGGCCAAGGTTCGGATCGGGGTCAAGAAGATCTCCAAATGGCGATTGCCTGAAGCGAATGACGAACTGGCCAAGAAGATCGGCTTTGGCAGCGTCCAGGACTGGCGCGACACCACTCGCACGCAGCTCGAAGCCCGCAAGGGGCAGCAGGTCCGTCGCGACTTGGAAGACCAGGTCCGCAGCCATCTGCTGGCCAACACCAAGCTCGACCTGCCCGAGGGCCTGATCGAACGGCAGACCGATCGCGCTCTGGTCCGCCGGGTCATCGAACTGCGTCAGATGGGCTTCCCGGAGGTGGTGATCCGCGGCCGCATCGACGAACTCCGCACCGGCGCCCGCGACCGCGTGGTCGACGACCTGAAGTTCAGTTTCATCGTGGACAAGATCGCCCGCCAGTTCGAGATCGAGGTCACCGAGGGCGAGGTCAACAGCCTGATCGCCAACATCGCGGCCAGCCAGGGCCGCCGGCCCGAACGCGCCCGCGAGGAAATGATGCGGGACGGCAGCTATGATTCGGTGTTCGGCGTGCTCCGCGAGCGCAAGGTCCTCGAAAAGCTCCTGGACAACGCCAAGATCACCAAGGCCGAGGGGCAGGCGAAGGAGCAGAAGTAATCCTGACGCCGCGCCTCGGGTACGAAATCACGAACTCCGGACACAAGGAGAAGCGATATGAACCTCTGGTCGCCTGAGAATCACGGCGCCTGGATGCCCGACACCCGCAACCAGGGACCGGGCTATCAGCAGTGGCGGCAGATGACCATCAACGAGCTGCTGCTGGAGAACCGGATCATCTTCGTCGACATGCCGCTGAGCCCGCAGATATACATGCAGTACGGCGGGACCTTCGGCTCCGACATCATCAAGAAGATCCTTCGCCTCCAGTACCTCAAGAAGGATCAGGACATCCACATGTACATCAACTGCCCGGGCGGGTCGATGGGCGAGATTCTCGCCATCTACGACACCATGCAGTTCTGCAGTTGCGAAATCGCGACGTACTGCGTGGGTGTGGCGATGAGCGGGGCGGCTCTCCTGCTGTCCGCCGGCACCAAGGGCAAGCGATACGCCCTGCCCCACAGCAAGATTATGATTCACCAGCCGTACGGCGGGATCACCGGCCAGGCCGAGGACATCAACATCCAGGCCGAGGAGATCATCAAGGACCGCCAGCTCCTTAACGAACTGATGGCCAAGCACACCGGGCAGGACCCCAAGAAGATCGAACAGGAGACCGAGCGGGACCGCTACATGTCCACCGCCGAGGCCAAGGAGTACGGCATCATCGACGAAATTCTCCAGGCCGACGAGGCGGCCGCGGTCGGCGGCGAACCGCCCTCGCCCGCCGGGCCCAAAGCTTAACCCGACACATACGGAAGGTCATACCATGCCCCATAATCAACTGGTTCCCATCGTCATCGAAAAGACCGGACGCGCCGAGCGGGCCTACGACATCTACTCGCGTCTGCTGCGGGACCGGATCGTCTTTCTCGGCGGGCCGGTCACCGACGACTCGGCCAACCTTATCATCGCCCAGATGCTCTTCCTGTCCAACGAGGACTCGAAGATGGACATCAACTTCTACATCAACTCGCCCGGCGGCTCGATCTCGGCGGGCTTGGCCATCTACGACACCATGCAGTTTCTCCGCTGCGACGTGGCCACCTACTGCATCGGACAAGCCGCCAGCATGGGCGCGGTGCTGTTCGCGGGCGGAGCCGACGGCAAGCGGTTTCTCCTGCCCAACAGCCGGGTGATGCTCCACCAGCCGCTGATCGCGGGCATCCTCGAAGGGCGGGCCACCGACCTCTCGATCGAGGCCAAGGAAATCATCCGCCTGCGGCAGCGTCTCTACGAAATCCTCGCCAAACACACCGGCCAGAGCGCTGAAAAGGTGCATCGCGACTGCGACCGCAACCTGTGGCTGGAAGCCAGCGAGGCCATCGAGTACGGGCTGGCCGACAAGATCCTTGAGAGCGCTCCGGAGTCGCCGGCCAAGGGGCCGCGCGAGGCCGAGGGCGACGCCGCGGAACAGGACAGTGAGGAGTAGCCATCGTCCAGTATTGGTCGGCTTGATCTGCGCCGGCGTCGCCTTCGCCGCCGGCTGCCGGTCGACCTGTCCGGACGACCTGCTGGAATGCCGCGCCAGACTCGGCGACATTCAAGACCAGCAGGCCCGCCTGCGGGGCGAACTGGCCGATCTGCAGCAGCAGCTTGACGTCTCGCGGCAACAGATCACCCGTCTCCAGAATCTGCCCGAAGACAAGTCCGGGCTACTGGTCAAGACGCAGAAGATTGAGCTGGAGGGCCTGACCGGAGCCTATGACGATGACAAGGACGGCTACGACGACGGGGTCGTGGTCTACCTTCAGCCGATCGACAGGGCGGGCGACGTGATCAAGGCGGCAGGGGGGATCAGCATCCGTCTTGTGGACCTGTCCGGCGATGAGCCGGTAGTCGTCGGTCAGATCGACGTGCCGCCCGAAGAGTCCCTGGAGCTTTGGTACGGCCGGCTGCTGACCAACCACTTCACCGTCCGCTGCCCGTTTTCGCAGCCGCCTCGCGGCCAGGAGGTGACCGTCGACGTCCAGTTCGTCGAACTCCTGACCGGCCGACGCTTCACCGCTCAGAAGACGGTGGAAGTCAATGGTGGGCCGAGCGCGGCGCGAACTCAGCCGGTTGGCTAGAAAACGAACGCCGGCTGCAATAGGGGGGAGGTCGCCGCGGCTCAGTTCGCCTCGTCCAGCAGGAACTTCGCCCCGATCTTGAACCCGCCGACCGTGCCGTTGGTGTGGACCACCTTGGCCGGCACCTCGAGATCGCCGAAATCGGTCTCGACGGTGATCAGGATCCGCTGACCCGGCCGCAGCCGGTGGGTGGAAAAGAACCCTACCCCTTCGAGCGAAATATCGCGAGTCGTCACGTAGATCGGTTCAAAGAGGTTGGCGTCCTGTTCCGGCACGATGATGCCTGGCGTGCCGTATTCCAACCGCCAGTGGCCGCGCCGTCCGTCAGTGCCTTCCTCCTGCAGCGTGGCCTCCTTGATCAGCTGGATGATCCGGCCCATCTGCTGCATGGTCTTGATGACGATTCTTGCCTTCATCATTCGGCCCTTTCCGCCCTCCGGGCTGTCGCTCTACCCTTCTGATCGGAAACTTTGTCCATACACTTGACCCGCCGAGACGGCGAAATGGGGCATCCGGGGGGTTATCGGACGTTGGACTCGGTGCGGGGAGCGGAACCTCTGCACTGGTGGGAAACCACTTGTGGAGCCGCTAGGACGATCTTAACTTCTTCTGCAGCAGTTCGTTAACGATCTTCGGGTTCGCCTGTCCGCGGCTTTTCTGCATCACCTGCCCGGTCAGGAAACCGAACGCCTTCTTCTGCTTCTTGCCTTCGCTCGACGCGTCGGCCACCGCCTGCGGATTGGCGGCCAGGACTTCGTCGACCAGCTTCTCGATCTCCGAACTGTCCGAAACCTGCACCAGGTTCTCGCGCTCCGCGATCGCCTGCGGGTCGGTGTCCTCAGCCAGCATCTTCTCAGCGATGGCCGCCGCGGTGGTCGCGTTAACCGTTCCCTGTTCCACCATCGCCGCCAACGTGGCCATTCGCTCGGCCGGGACCGGCAGTTCCGCGATCGGCACGCCGCGCTGATTGGCGTGCATCGCCCAGAAGCTGATGAATTGGTTGGCCAGGTTCCTGACCGGCGCGCCGGCGGCCAGGGCTCGCTCGAACAGGTCCGCGGTCGCTCGATCGTCCACCACCGTACCGACGTCCTTTTCCGAAAAGCCGAACTGCTCAACGAACCGCCGCCGCCGATGGACAGGCAGTTCGGGCAGTTCCGATCGGACCTGTTCGATCCACACCGGTTCGGGCGTGACCGGGGCCAGGTCCGGGTCCGGGAAATAGCGATAGTCGTGGGCCTCTTCCTTCTCCCGTTGCAGGACGGTCGCGCCGCGGCCCTCATCCCAGCCGCGGGTGCTCTTGTTGCCCATCTGCATCGTGGCGCCGGTCCGCTCGAACTCATCGAGTTGCCGCTGCACCTCGAATTCGACCGCTCGCTGGAGGGCCCGGAGACTGCCGAGGTTCTTGACCTCGGCGATCGGCGTGCGGTATTCCTGACCGTCGCGGACGATGGCCAGGTTGACATTGGGCTCCAGCCGCATCTGACCCTGCTGCATGTTCGCCTCGCTGACGCCCAGGTAGCGCACGAGGCTGCGTAACTCCGACCCGAAGGCATGGGCCTCGTCGGCCGAGGCCAAGTCCGGCTCGGTCACGATCTCCATCAGCGGCGTGCCCGCGCGGTTCAGGTCCACGTGGCTGGCCGCGACCAGCCCCTCGTGCAGCAGCTTGGCCGCGTCTTCCTCAAGGTGAAGCCGCCGGATCCGCACCGTCTTGAGCTGCCCATCCACCGGGATATCCATGACCCCGTGTTGGGCCAGCGGCAAGTCGTACTGCGAGATCTGATAGTTCTTCGGCAGGTCCGGATAGTAGTAGTTCTTCCGATCCCATTTGGTGAACGCGGCGATCTCGCATTTCAGCGCCAAGGCCGTCCGCAGCGCGTACTCCACCGCCCGGCGGTTCATCACCGGCAGCACGCCCGGCGAGCCCAGGCAGACCGGACAGACGTTGCTGTTCGGTTCGTCGCCGAACCGGTTCGGGCACGGGCAGAACATCTTGCTCTCGGTCGCGAGGTGAATGTGGATTTCCATCCCCACGATCACGCGATATTGCAGATTGCCGGATGACTGCATCGGCATGGCGCTCCTATTCGATTCTGGCCGGCGACGGCTATGCGCTCGCGATCGGCGGCCGCTGTCGGTGATGGTCGGTCCGGGCCTGATAGGCGGCGCCGACCCGCAGGACCGTCGGCTCGTCGAAATGCCGGCCGAGGATCTGCAAGCCGATCGGCAGACCCGCCCGGCTGAGCCCGCACGGCACGCTCAGCCCCGGAATCGCCGCCAGGTTGGCCGAGATCGTGTATATGTCGCTCAGGTACATCGCCAGCGGGTCGTCCACCGTCTCGCCGATCCGGAAGGCCGGCGTCGGCGAGACCGGCGAGCAGATCACATCCACCTCGCCGAACGCCCGCTCGAAATCCCGCTTGATCAGCGTGCGGACCTTCAAAGCCTTCAGATAGTAGGCTTCGTAATAGCCCGCCGACAGCACGTACGTGCCGAGCATGATCCGTCGCTTGACCTCGTCGCCGAGGGCCTCAGCCCGCGACCGCGAGTACAGGTCGATCAGGTCCGACGGCGAGGGCGTCCGATAGCCGTAGTGCACGCCGTCGTACCGGGCCAGGTTGCTCGACGCCTCCGCCGTGGCGATCAGGTAGTAGCAGGCCACCGCGTAATCCGTGTGCGGCAGCGAGACCTCGACCGTTTCGGCGCCGGCCGCCTTGAGCTGCTCGATTGCCTCGCCGACCGCATGGCTCACCTCGGCGTCCAGTCCCGCTTGGCCGTAGTATTCCTTGGGCAGGCCGACTTTGAGGCCTTTGATGTCCGCGTTGTCCAGCCCGGCCAGGAAGTCC
>JAAYCJ010000262.1 GCA_012729815.1 Phycisphaerae bacterium
CGCCGACGACCACACCTTCCGCCTCAACGTCATCGCCGTCGACGCCGATCACCCCGTCGCCGGTACCATCCAACTCCCCTGGCGCCCGCACTGGTACCTCCCCAACGCCAACAACGCCGAAGGAACCTTCATCCTCTCAAACGACACCACCCACCCGTAGGGTCCGTCGCCCCGACGCACCGTCCTCCGCTAAACCTGAACCGATATCTTCCGGCACAAAATCGTCTTGCAGGGTCGGCCTTGAGGGTTTGGATAGCTGAAATCCGAATAGACGATGACGGCCGTCCGGTCATCCAGCGGTAATAAATCGGAATAGGAACAGGTATCACTCTGTATCCGCCCCGGCGCCACCAGGGTGAGGCGCTCATCCCATCCTTCCACTCCGGAAGGATCAGCGGTTGCCCGCAGATATAATCCCGGCCGGCCATAGGCACATAACGTTACCCCGCTGCCCAACGAGAGCAGTTGCGGCCAGACGCCGAGGTGATCAAATACTTTCGGCCGGGTCCACGTGGTCCCGCCATCCACGGAACGAACCATATAGAGCGGGCCCACCCCGTGGCCGTCCGTCGTGCGAAGCAGGCACAGCAGCGAACCATCGGGCGTCGCCGCGAATTCCGGCTCGGTAAAACCATCCCGGGCATCCCACGCCGGGTCCGCATCGGGATCGGGCAGATAAGGAATATCGCTCAGGACCTTCCAGCTCCGCCCGGCGTCGTCCGATCGCAAAAACAGGGTATGACATATCCGCAGCACCCACCGATCCCGGAACAGTTGCGGAGTCAGGTAAAGCGTGGCGTACAAACCACCGTCGGGCAATACCTTAATTCGATCCTGCTCGAAGAATGGGAAAGTAAAAACATGATCGAAAGCGATACGGACATCGTCCGGCATCTGAACCCTGGCCCATTCCACCACCCCTTTCGACCCGCCGGCGGGCAGACGCCGGAAAGGAAAGGCTTTTGTTAATTCATCGGGCAAGTCCTTGACTGGATAAAAGGTATAGTCAGCGTAGGATCCGCGGATCGTGGAAACGGGGTCAGGCAGCGTTAACTCGGCAACCGGTATCGACGGAATCTGCAGGGCCATCAGCCGGTCGCCGTTCGGCAATAATACCCCTTCCGATTCGCAAATCGTCTGCCTCTCCTCCCACGATCGCCCCTGGTCGCTGGATACCGCATGACCCATCGGTAATCCGTACGCCGTCGGCGAATCCGCCTCAATGTGAAATTCCACATGCAGATTCCCATCCGCCAGCCGCTCAATCCGAGGAAACTGCCACGGTCCCCAATTCGTCACCTCAGGCGAAGCCTGGGAAACAATCACCGGCTCACTCAGATCCACGTTCATCATACACCTCAAAATATATCAGCGTCACATCATGACCGCATCATTCCAAAAACACCCAACCAGAATATCGACAAAGACAATTATAACCGTTCACGGACTCCGATCCATCGCCGGAATACAGGCAATATGCCGGAATAGCCCCCTCCACCACATCCCCTTCCTCTCTGCGTCTCCGCGCCTCTGCGGGAATCTCCCTCCTCCCCTACCTCTCCGGCGCCAACATCCCAGGCCCGTCCGCCCAACGCAAAAACACCGGCTTGGTCATCCCCCCGTCAAGCCGAAAATCCGTCACCAAGACCACCACCGTATTCGACCCGTCCCATCGCAGCACTTTGGTGATGTCAAACTCGAACGGCTCCTCCCACCAGTTCGGATCGTTCTCGCCCTCCTTGCGATGCTCGCCCACCCGCTCGCCGTTCACCCACACCTCCGCCTCGTCGTCCACCGCTTCGAACTTCAAATGAACAACGTGCCCCTTCCACGACGCCGGAGCCTCAAACGTCCGCGCAAACCAGCTCCACCCGTCGTAGCCCGCAACGCCCGCAACGTCATACTCCTCCTGCCGCCCGGGAACGCTCACCTGACTCCACCCGTCGCCGAAAACGCTCTGCTTGAACCATTCGGACTTCACACCCTCCTGCCCCGGATCGAGCCGGAACGACCACTTCCCCGTCAACCGATACGTCCCCTTCGGATCGTCCGGCAGTGCCCGGCCGAACAACTCCACAGCCGAAAAATGCACGTCGCTCCGCGCCTGCTTCGACCAGTCCCAGACACTATGAACGATCAGCTTGATCCGGTCCGTCTGCAGGTCCGCGAAATCCGCGAAAATCGCCTCTCGCTCCAACTCCCCCATCTGACCGACCGTCTTCCACCGCTCAGCGATCATCGCCTGCACCTCGATCCGCTGCAGCGAATAGCCGCCCGCATTAGGCACGCGGATCAGAATCCGCG
>JAAYCJ010000263.1 GCA_012729815.1 Phycisphaerae bacterium
ACGAAGAAGGCCCGACATCGGACACGTACACGGTGGTGCTCGACTCGAAGCCGACGGCGAACGTGACGGTGACGGTTGACCCGGACGGCCAGGTGAACCTGGGTTCCGGGGCAGGCGTGGCGAGGGTCCTGACGTTTACCACGGCGAATTGGAGCACGCCGCAGACGGTGACGGTGACGGCGGTGGACGACGCGGCGGCGGAGGGCGAAGACGTTTCGGTCATTCGCCATTCCGCGGCCAGCACGGACCCGGTTTACAGCGGCATTGCTATCCCGGACGTGGCGGTGACGGTGACGGACAACGACACGGCGGCGGTGATCATCGCCGAGTCGGGTTTGTCCACGGCGGTGGCTGAGGAAGGGCCTACGTCGGACACCTACACGCTGGTTCTGAGTTCGCCGCCCACCGCGGGCGTGACGGTGACGGTCATACCGGACGGGCAGGTGAACCTCGGGTCCGGGGCGGGCGTGGCGATCACGGTGCCGTTCACCACGGGCAACTGGAACGCGCCGCAGACGGTGACGGTCACGGCGGTGGACGACGCAGCGGCTGAGGGCGAGCATGTCTCGAGAATCCAGCACACGGTGTCGAGCGCCGACCCGGCGTATGATCTGGGCGGCGTTCGGGACGTGGTGGTGACGGTCAGCGACAACGACACGGCTGGGGTGACGATCAGCGAGACCGACGGGTCCACCTCGGTCAGCGAGACCGGCCCCAGCAGCGACACCTACACGATCGTCCTGACCCGTCCGCCGACCGACGACGTGGTGGTGAGTGTGATCCCGGACGGCCAGGTGAACCTGGGTTCCGGCGCGGGCGTGGCGGTGAGCCGGACCTTCACCACGGGCAATTGGAACGCGCCACAGACGGTGACGGTGACGGCGGTGAACGACGCGATCGCGGAAGGCAGCCATGCCGCCCGCATCCAGCATACGGTGGCCAGCACGGACCCGGCCTACAACCTGGCGGGCGTTCGCGACGTGACGGCGGCGGTGGCGGACAACGACACGGCTGGGGTGACGATCAACGAATCGGGCGGTACGACCGCGGTCAGCGAACAGGGGGCGACGACGGACAGCTATACGGTGGTGCTCAAGACGCCGCCGTCGTCGGACGTGACGGTGACGGTGATGCCGGACGCCCAGACGAGCGTGGGCGGCGGCGCGGGTGTGGCAATCAATCTGACCTTCGCCACCGGCGACTGGAATCTGCCTCAGACGGTGACGGTGACGGCGGTGGACGACGCAGCGGCGGAAGGGGCGCACCACTCGCAGATCACGCATCACCTGGCCAGCAGCGACACCGCCTATAACGGCCTGTACGTCCGGAGCGTGTGGGCGTCGGTGACCGACAACGACGCCGCCGAGGTGAGCATCAGCGAGTCCAGCGGCGTGACCAACGTCAACGAGGCGGACGCTGTGCCGGACACCTACACGGTGGTGCTGACCGTGCCGCCGACCGACGACGTGACGGTGACGGTGGACCCGGATGGGCAGGTGAACCTGGGTTCCGGAGCGGGTGTTCCGATCACCCTGACGTTCACCACCGGAAACTGGTCGGTGGCCCGGACGGTGTCGGTGGTCGCGGTGGACGACGCGGCGGCTGAGGGATCGCACCAGGCGACCATCCGGCACTTCGCCGCCAGCACGGACCCGGCCTACAACGGCGCCGCCATTCGCAACGTCACGGTCAACGTGACCGACGACGACACGGCGGCGGTCAGCGTGACCGAGACGGACGGTACGAGCAGCGTCGCCGAGCAGGGGCCGACGTCGGATGACTACAGCGTGGTGCTGACGATCGCCCCGTCGGCCGACGTGGAGGTGACCGCAACGCCCGACGATCAGACGGACCTGGGTTCCGGCGCGGGCGTGCCGGTGACGCTGACGTTCACGACGGGCGACTGGATGACGCCGCAGACGGTGACGGTCACGGCGGTGGACGACGCGGCGGCCGAGGGGCGGCACACGTCGACGATCGTCCACGCAGCGGCCAGCACCGACCTGAACTACAACGGTTCGGCGGTGCGGAACGTGACGGTGACCATCGCCGACAACGACGCGGCGGCGGTCACGATCGCCGAACTCGACGGTTCGACCGAGGTCAGCGAACAGGGTCCGACCTCGGACAGCTATACGGTGGTGCTCGATACGGCCCCGTCGGCGACCGTCACCGTGACGGTCAGTCCCGACAACCAGACCAACCTGGGGTCCGGAGCGGGCGTGCCGGTCGATCTGGCGTTCACGACGGACGACTGGATGACGCCGCAGACGGTGACGGTGACGGCGGTGGACGACGCGGTGGCCGAAGGGGCCCACCGTTCGGCCATCAGCCACAGCGCGGCCAGCGCCGATTCGCACTACAACTCGATTGCGATCCGTTCGGTCACCGCGCACATCACCGACAACGATACGGGCGGCGTGACGATCGCCGAATCGGACGGATCGACCGAGGTCAGCGAGGTTGGCCCGAGCAGCGACTCGTACACGCTGGTGCTCAGGACCGCGCCGACCGCCGACGTGGTGATTACGGCGACTCCGGACGGCCAGACGGATCTGGGATCGGGTGCGGGCGTGCCGGTGGCCTTCACGTTCACGCCGGTCACCTGGAACGCGCCGCAGATCGTGACCGTGACGGCGGTGAACGATCTGCAGGCCGAAGGCGCGCACGTCTCGGTCATCTCGCACACCGCCGCCAGCACGGACGGCAACTACAACGCGATCGCCATTCTCGACGTGCGGGTGGCGGTGGCCGACAACGACATGGCGGGCGTGATCATCGCCGAGAGCGACGGATCGACCGACGTCGATGAGGACGGTCCGACCTCGGACACCTACACGATCGTGCTGCGCACGCCGCCGACCGACGACGTCCAGGTCACGGTCGATCCCGACGGCCAGACGAACGTGGGCAGCGGCGCGGGCGTGGCGCGGATCGTGACGTTCACCAGCGGCAATTGGTCGACGCCGCAGACGGTGACGGTGACCGCGGTGGACGACACCGCCGCTGAGGGACCGCACCACTCGATCATCACCCACGCCATCGCCAGCATCGACCCGTCCTACAATGCGATCGTGGTGGCCAACGTGACGGTCAACGTCACCGACGACGACAGCGCGGCGGTAGTGATCGCGGAGACGGACGGCGGCACCGTGGTCAGCGAGGCCGGGCCCGGCAGCGACGACTACACGGTGGTGCTGAGCATCGCCCCGACGGCCAACGTGACGATTTCGGTCGATCCGGACGAGCAGACGGACGTGGGGGCGGGTCCGGGACTGGCGATCAACCTGACGTTTACGGCGGCCGACTGGGACGTGCCGCAGACGGTGACGGTGACGGCGGTGGACGACACGGCGGCGGAAGGGGCGCACACCTCGACCATCACGCACACGGCGACGAGTTCGGACACCAACTACAATGGAATCTCGATCCGCAACGTGACGGCGGCAATGATCGACGACGACACGGCGGGCGTCACGATCACCCAGTCCGACGGCGAGACGGCGGTGGATGAAACCGGGCCGACGTCCGACAGCTACACGATCGTATTGAACATTCCTCCGACGGCCAACGTGGTTGTCCGCGTGGACCCCGACAACCAGGCCGACGTGGGGGCTGGGCCGGGAGTGCCGGTCGACCTGACCTTCACGCCCGCCAACTGGGATGCGCCGCAGACGGTAACGGTCAGCGCGGTGGACGACCAGGTGGCGGAAGGGGCCCAGCACAACTCGACGATCCGCCACACCGCGGCCAGCGCCGATCCGAACTACAACCTGATCACGATCCAGGACGTGACGGTCTTCGTGACCGACAACGACACCTCCGGCGTGGCGATCACCGAGTCGGGCGGTTCGACGGCGGTGGGCGAACAGGGTCCGAGCTCCGACAGCTATCAAATCCACCTGGAGACGCCGCCGACCGCGACGGTCCTGATTACGGTTCAGCCGGATGGGCAGACCACGGTGGGCGCTGGTGCGGGCGCTGCGGTGACGCTGACCTTCACCACGGGCGACTGGAATACGCCGCAGACGGTGACGGTGACCGCGGTGGACGACCAGGTGGCCGAGGCGCGGCACACCTCGACGATCATCCACACGGCGGCGAGTTCCGACTCGAATTACAATGCCATCACCATCCAGAGCGTGCAGGCGGTCATCACCGACAATGACGTGGCGGCGGTGAGCGTGGCCCAAAGCGGCGGCTCGACGGCGGTGACCGAGACCGGACCGGGCAGCGATACGTACACCGTGGTCCTGACCGCGGCGCCGACCTCGGACGTGGTCGTGACCGCGACGCCGGATGAACAGGTGGACCTCGGCGGCGGGGCGGGTGAGTCGGTCGACCTGACCTTTACCACGGCCAACTGGAACGTGGCCAGGACGGTGACGGTGACGGCGGTGGACGATTCGTATCCGGAAGGGCTGCATCAGACGGCGATCGCCCACCACGCGGCGGCTCTGGACAACGCCTACAACGGCATCGCGATTGCTTCGGTGATGGTGCGGATCACGGACAACGACGTGGCCGGCGCCACGATCGCCGAGACCGGCGGCTCGACCGCGACGGCTGAAGGATCGCAAGAGGGCGATACGTACACCGTGGTGCTGAACACGCCGGTGGTCAATGACGTGGTGCTGATCGCTGATCCGGATGACCAGACCGATCTGGGCGAAGGAGCGGGAGTGGCGGTCGAGCGGACGTTCACAGCGGCGAACTGGAACGTGCCGCGGACGATCACGGTGTTGGCGGTGGACGATCGCCGGGCCGAGGGACCGCATGCTTCGATCATCCGCCATCGGCTCAGCAGCGCCGATCTGGCCTACAACGGCTTGCATCCCGAGGATGTGACGGTGAGCCTGACCGACAATGACGCGGCGGCGGTGGCGATCGTCGAGAGCGGCGGGACCACGAACGTCAACGAACAGGATACCGGCACCGACACGTACACCGTCGCCCTCGGTTCTCGGCCGATAGCCGACGTGACAGTCACCGCGGCGGCGGACGGGCAGGTGAACCTGGGCAACGGCCCGGGCGTCGCGGTCGCGTTGACCTTCACGGCTGAGAACTGGTCGACGCCGCAGACGGTGACCGTGACCGCGGTGGACGACGATTACGCGGAAGGCATTCACGCCAGCACGATCGTGCATCGGGCCGAATCCGAGGACGCGGTCTATAACGGGATCGTCATTCGCAGCGTGACGGTGAACCTGACCGACAACGACGCAGCGGCGGTAACGATCACCGAATCGGGCGGCTCGACCCACGTGGCGGAACACGGGGCCACGAGCGACAGCTATACGCTGGTGCTGGCCACGCCGCCGACGGCGGAGGTGGTGGTCACCGCGATCTGCGACGGGCAAGTCGATCTGGGAGCGGGCGCGGGCACGCCGGTTGCGCTGACGTTCCGGCTGGATAACTGGGACGAGCCGCAAACCGTGACCGTCACATGCGTGGACGACCTCTGCGCCGAGAGCGTTCATTGCTCGACGATCGTTCACGCCGCGTCCAGCCGCGATCCGGCCTACAATGGAATCACCGTTCGGCAGGTGGTGGCGGCGGTGACCGATGACGACGTGGCGGGCGTGACGGTGACCGAGACGGATGGATCGACCGCGGTGGCGGAGGAAGGGGCCACCAGCGATGGGTACAGCGTGGTGCTCAATACGGTCCCGCATTCGAACGTGACGCTGACCGTTGAGCCGGACGGGCAGACGGACGTCGGGGCCGAACCGGGAGCGGCGCTGGTGCTGACCTTTACGCCGAATGACTGGGATCAGCCGCAGACGGTGACGGTGACGGCGGTGGACGATGCCTACGCCGAAGGCTTGCACGCCGGCCGGATCGCCCATCGCGTCTCCAGCCAGGACGTGGCGTACAACGAGATCACCGTGCGGACGTTGACCGTGGAGATCGCCGACAACGACGGGCAGGGGATTGCGATCATCGAGACCGAGGGAGGCACGCGAGTGAGCGAGGAGGGTCCGACCGCCGACACGTACCAGGTCGTGCTGACCACGCCGATCACCGGCGACGTGGAGATCGCGGTCAAGCCGGATTTCGAACTTGACGTCGGCGGCGGGGCGGGCGTGGCGATGAGCCTGTTCTTCACGCCGGCCGACTGGAACGTGCCGCAGACGGTGACGGTGACCGCGGCTGACGACTGGCTCAATGAAGGCGATCACAGCGGCACGATCTGGCACATCGCCCACAGCCGCGACGGCAGCTACAACCGCCAGGTGGTCGGCACGCTGACGGTGGCGATCGAGGACAACGACCAGGAGTCGCCGTGGGCCTGCGGCGACCCGGGTCTGCTGGTGATCGCCGCCCTGGGGATGTTCGGTCTGCTGCTGACCGATCCGCGGCAGCGGATGGTCAGTCCGGGCAGGCGGGCGGCAGGGGCTGAAGAACGGTCTTGCGGTGCATCGGCCGGACCTCGCGCAGGTAGATGACGATCTGAACGGCCACCATGACCACGATCACCGCAATTCCGAGCAGGTACGGAGCGCCCGGTCCGCCGTAGACGCCGACCAGTCCGCCGCCCATCGAACCTCCGGTAAAACCGACGGCCAGCGTGCCCTCGTGCATGCCGCTGACCCATCCCTGCTTCTCGTCGCCGCGGCTGGTGGTGCTGTAGAAGAGGCCCGCGAAGTAGTTGTATCCGACCAGCACGGCGAAGGCCATCAGTCCCATCGTGACCTGCGTCACGCCGTGGGCTACGGCGAGGGCTGCCAGACCGATGATCCCGAGCCCCTGGGCGATCAGCGGTACGTCGAACCGCAAGTGCCAGAAGTTCGAAAGGTAGAGCAGCAGGTACGTGGCGATGACGGTAACCCGCATGACGGCCAGGACCGTGCCATGGGTCTCCGGTGCGATTTCCAGATTGACCGCCAGCTTGGGAAACAGATGGAAGATCATGCTCATCGAGAAGGCCGTGCCGAGATTGGCGATCCAGTTGAGCTTGGCGAATCCGGCGGTGAGGGCCTGCCGCTGGAGGTGATGCTCCTGAGGCGGCGAGGCGTGCGGCGCGGGTCTGCTGGACGTCCGTCCGGTCAGCAGGATCATGACCAGATTGGCCGCCGACAGCAGCATGGCCAGCACGATCGGAACGTGGCGGCCAAGATCGAAGAGAAATCCGCCGGTCAGTTGGCCGGAGATCAGACCCAGGTTCCAGGCCACGCAGAATCGCAGGACGACGCGGCCGGCGTGCCGCGCCTGATGGTCCGGATGCTGGCCCTGCTGGAGCCACGCGATCAGGGCCGGGTAGATCATGCCCAACGCCGCTCCGGCCAGCCAGTAGGCGATCAGGTACGGCCAGGAGTTGGCCTCCAGGACCAGACAGCCGAAACAGCAGACCAGCAGGCCCGCCACGCCCGAGAGGATGAACTTGCGGCGGCCGAAGCGGTCCGAGAGGCGGCCCAGGAAGATCCCGCTGAAGGCGTAGATCAGCGAGAGCATCCCGCCGACGAAGCCCATCGTCAGCAGGTCCGCGTCCTTTTCGGCCAGGTCGCGGCTGATGGTGAACACCAGCAGCATGAACGTGAAATCGGTCAGCCAGGTGCTGACGTAGAGCAATCGCGATGCGGTTTTCGTCGTCATGGTCCTGCCGTCCGAAAGCGGTAGTATAGGCCCGGCGACGGCGGAGGGCAAGCGTGGCGATCGGGCCGGCGGTTGGTTTTTGCGGCGCGGCCGCCGTCGGCCGGACGGCTATTCGATGGTTCGCACCCGCTTGCCTTCAAGGCCTTCATGCGTATGGTGCAGGTCGTGCAGGTGCATTTCGGGCTGGTGGCGCAATTCTTCGGGCACCTCATCGCCGACCGGCCCGCGGCTGATGGAGATCCCGCCGTCGACGAACCAGAGGGCCCCGGTGACGAAGCTGGCCTCGTCGGAGGCGAGGAAGGCGAAGACGTTGGCGACCTCTTCGGCGGTGGCCCGGCGGCCCAGCGGCGTGGCTTTGAGGATGTCGGCCTCCATCGAGTCGGTCATCGGGCTGACGTCGGTGTCGTGCCACTGGGTTTCGGTGGGGCCGGGACAGACGCAGTTGGCCCGGACGCCGTGGCGGGCCTGCTCGAGGGCGATGCTGCGGACAAAGGCGTGGATCCAGGCCTTCGAGCCCGCGTAGGGCGCGCAGCGGGGCTGGCCGAGCAGTCCGGCCTCCGAGCCGGTGGCCAGCACGACGCCTCGCGTTTTCTGGAGGTGGGGCATGGCGTATCTGGTCATCAGGAACACCGAGCGGACGTTCATGCGGGTCATGTAGTCGAAATCCTCGGCTGGGAAGTCGTCCACGTCCGCCACCGTCTGAAACGTTCCGGCGTTGTTGACCAACACGTCCAGCCGGCCGAATTCGTCGATCGCCCGCTGGACGCAGCGGCGGGCATGTTCCTCGTCGGCGACGTCGCCCTTGTATCCGACCGCTTCGGCCTGGTGCTTGTGCATGGCTTCGACCACGTCATCGACCGGATCGGTCTCGAGGCCGTTGACCACCACCCTGGCCCCTTCCTTGGCGAACTTGTGGGCGATGGCCTCGCCGATGCCCGTCGCGGCCCCGGTCACGATCGCCACTTTTCCCTTCAGTCTCCGGTCCATGGCTCCTCCTGTCCTGGCGGATTACGTTGTGAGCACCCGGGCCTCGAGCGGCCGTTTGGGCGGGCCCATGATGACGTTGCCGTAGCGGTCGTACCGGCCGCCGTGGCACGGGCAGTCCCAGGTCTTCTCGGCGTTGTTCCAGTGCACGATGCACTTCATGTGCCGGCACACCGGCGACATGGCGTGCAGGTTGTTCTCGTCGTCGCGGTAGACGGCCATCGGCTCGCTGTCGACGGTTACCAGCCGCCCCTCGCCACAGGGAATATCATCGACCGACTCCACGTCGCCGCTGCCGAACCAGTCGCCGACAAAGTGCTTGCTGATCCGCAGGACTCCGCGGCCGACCTGGGCGGCGGCGACCAGGGCCTGGCGGCGCGACGCGGAAAACAGCTTGGCGTACGGATTCTCACGGCCCAGGATCAGGTCGCTCATCAGCATTCCCGCCGCCGTTCCGTAGGTCAGGCCGTCGCCCGCGTACGCGGTGGCCTGGAAGATGCACTCCATGCCCGGAACCTGGCCGATGTAGGGCAGGCCGTCGGCGGGTAGGAAGAACTCGTGCGACCAGCGGTACTCGATCGCCTCGACCCGGTAGCGGTCGCGGACGTACCGCTCGAGTTCCTCAAAGCATTCGTGGGTGTCCATCCTGGTGCCGGTGCGGTGGTCGGCCCCGCCGACGATCAGAAGCTTGGGATCGCCGCTCGAGGCGATCCGCGTGTAGTGGTACGGATCATCGGTATCCCAGTACAGTCCGTCCGGCACCTCATCGAGGACGCGGACGCCCAGGACGTACGACTGGAAGGGATGGATACGCGGTTCGAGGGTGAACAGGCCGAGCAGCGGGGCGTGGCCCGCCAGGACGACGGCTGGGGCCAGCAGAACGCAGCGGTTGGTGGCCACGTGGCCGCCGCGGTCGGTCTCCTCGATGTTCTCCGCCCGCGTGTCCTCGAAGATCCGTCCGCCGTGTTCGATGAACCGCCCGGCCAGGCCGCAGACGTAACGCCACGGCGAGAACCGGGCCTGGTCGGCGTAACGGACGGCCCGGCGGATGCCGAACGGCAGTCCGCAGCCGTCGACCAGTTCGACCTCCAAGCCCGCTTCGCGGCTGACCTCGAACTCCTTCTCGACCCTGTCCTCGCCATCTTCGTCTTCGGTGTAGAAGAAGGCGGGGACGCGGGTGAATTCGGAGTCGAGATTGAACCGCCCGTTCCACCGCTCGATCAGGTCGACCGCCGCCCGTTTAGCCTCGACCACCTGCCTGGCCCCGTCGGCGCCGAAGCTCGATTCCACATTCTGGAGCAGTTGGTCGGTGGTGGCGTCCAGATGGCCGGTGCTGTGGCCGGTGGTGCCGACGCCCACGCGGTTCATGTCGATCACCACAACCTGCTTGCCCGCTTCCTGCAGCAATAGCGCGGTGGTCAACCCGGTGATGCCGGCGCCGACGACCGCCACGTCCGTCTCGATATCCTCCTCCAGCCCGGCCAGTCCGCGGCACTTGGCGGTGTGCATCCAGTAGGATTCGTTCTGGCTGTTGTTCGCCATGTCACTCCCCCCAAGGTGGACGGCGGCGCCGGCTCAGCCGGATCGCCGGCCGGCGCGCGGAGATCGATCACCCCGAACCCACTATAACCGACGGGCGGAGCCGGAGCCATCGGGGAACGGGCGGGTTGGGCGGTCGGGGACGTCCCCGACCGCCTTGCCGGCAGCCGGACGGGTCGCTATTTGACCCGGGCCATGGCCTTCTCTTCCGCCTTTTGGTACTGCTCGCCGATCATCTCCAGCGTTTCGTCGCCCAGGACGTCGCGGCCCTTCTCGAAGATCTCGCCCTCTTCCTCTTCGATATGGTGTTCGATCATCTCCTTCATGACCTTGAGCTTGGCCGCCCAGGCCTCATCGCCCTTGTCGAGCTTCTCCAGTTCGCGCAGCAGGAGTTTGGCGGCGTGGTGCTCTTCCAGGGCCTCCATCGCCAGTTTCCGGGCCTGATCCCGCTCCTGCAGTGCCGGATAGAGCGTCTTTTCCTCGCCCTGCATGTGCGGAATCAGCTCGTGCCGCAGCTCATCGAAAAGCCGCTCGCGCTTCTTGACGGCACGGCCGTTGGTTTCCTGCAATTCACTGAGCAATTCCTTGACCTGGTCGTGCTCGGAACGCAACTGCTCGTAGAGTTGGTTGCCCATGTCGGTGTCCTTATGGTTCCATGTCAGCCCTTTCATCTGAGACCACGCGTCTCAGCCGAGAGGGGCCATTTCCAGTAGAAACAGGATGATCAGCCGTTGACCACCCGCCCGCCGTTGGGGTGCAGCACCTGACCGGTCATGTACGACGAATCGTCCGACGCCAGAAAGACGTAGCACGGCGCCACCTCATCCGGCTGGCCCGGCCGTCCCAAGGGCGTGTCGGCGCCGAAGCTTTTGACCTTTTCCTTCGGGAACGTGGACGGGATCAGCGGCGTCCAGATCGGACCCGGCGCCACCGCGTTGACCCGGATCTGCTTGTCGGCCAGGTTCTTGGCCAGCGAACGGGTGAACGCCACGATCGCCCCTTTGGTCGAGGCGTAGTCGACCAGCATCGGATGCCCCTCATAGGCGGTCACCGAGGTGGTGTTGACGATCGTGCTTCCCTTCTTGAGGTGCTCCAGCGCCGCCTTGGTCATGTGGAACATCGCAAAGATGTTGGTCCGGAAGGTCTTCTCCAACTGATCGGCGCCGATGTCGGTGAACTTCTTCTGCGGGAACTGGACGGCCGCGTTGTTGACCAGGACGTCGAGCTTGCCGAACTCGTCGATCGTCTTTCGCACCGCCTGGCGGCAGAATGCTTCCTTGCCCACGTCGCCCCGGATGGTGAGGCACCGGCGGCCCTCAGCCTCTACGTGTTGTTGGGTGTCGCGGGCATCGTCGTCCTCTTCGAGATAGACGATGGCCACGTCGGCCCCTTCGCGGGCGAACAGGATGGCCGTCGCCCGACCGATCCCGCTGTCGCCTCCGGTGATCAGGGCGACCTTGTCCCGCAGTTTGTCGCTGCCCTTGTAGCTGGGCCTCGCGGTTTTCGGCTTGGGTTCCATTTTGCTTCGGCGTCCAGGCTGGCGCCTCTGTTGCTGCGGCGGCACGGTCTGTTTCTTTTTGCCCATCGACGTCTCCCTCTATTCCGACCACAGTTGCGAGAATCCATGTCACTGTAATGCCGTTCTTGCCGGCCCACAATCGGGGCGGTCGCCTGATTCGGGATCGGGGCTTTGTCCGATGGCTCGCGGTTGTGTTCCTGGACGGCCGGGATATAATTACCGATCATGGTTTTATTAATGCCGGTTTGATCGCCCAGCCGGATGCATCCGGCGGCGACCGGGACAGGAAGTGCGAAATGAGCGATAACGAGAACAACGGCACTGAGGTTCGTTCCGATTTTATTCGTGATATTGTGGCTGAGCATCTGCGGACGCAGCAGTACGACCAGGTGGTGACACGTTTTCCGCCGGAGCCCAACGGCTATCTGCACATCGGCCACGCCAAGGCGTTCGGGATCGATTTCGGGATCGCCGAGGAGTTCGGCGGACGCTGCCATCTGCGGATGGACGA
Source organism: Phycisphaerae bacterium (assembly GCA_012729815.1). Taxonomy (NCBI): domain Bacteria; kingdom Pseudomonadati; phylum Planctomycetota; class Phycisphaerae; species Phycisphaerae bacterium. The sequence continues at coordinate 12,150 of JAAYCJ010000263.1, forward strand.
CACCAATCCAGCCGTCGAAGAGCAGGAATACATCGACGCGATCAAGCGGGACATCCGCTGGCTCGGCTTTGACTGGGGCGAGCACGAGTACCACGCCTCGGACTATTTCGAGACGCTCTATGAGTGGGCGGTTGCCCTGATCAAGGCGGGCAAGGCCTACGTGGATGACCTCTCGGGCGACCAGATCCGCGAGTACCGCGGCACGCTGACCGAGCCCGGGCGCAATAGCCCGTACCGCGACCGGCCGATCGAGGAGAGTCTCGACCTGTTCGACCGGATGCGCAAGGGCGAGTTTCCCGACGGAGCGCGGACGCTGCGGGCCAAGATCGACATGGCCCACCCCAACATCACGATGCGCGACCCGGTCATGTACCGGATCCTCCGCGAGACGCACCCGCGGACCGGCGACAAATGGTGCATCTACCCGATGTACGACTGGGCCCACGGGCAGAGCGACTGGATCGAGGGCGTGACGCACTCGCTGTGCGACCTGGCCTACGAGATCCACCGGCCGCTCTACGACTGGTTCATCGACACGCTCATGGCGATCGGCATCAAGCCGAAAGGCATCAACTACCGGCCGATTCAGCGGGAGTTCGCCCGTCTCAACATCACGTACATGATGATGTCGAAGCGCAAGCTGCGGGCGCTGGTCGAGGAAGGCATCGTTCGCGGCTGGGACGATCCGCGCATGCCCACCCTCTGCGGCCTGCGTCGGCGCGGCTATACGCCCGAATCGATCCGCGATTTCATTCGGCGGATCGGGGTCAACAAGTACGAGAGCATTGTCGATGTCGCGCTGCTCGAGCACTGCGTGCGCGAGGACCTCAACCGCCGGGCGCTGCGGGTGATGGGCGTGCTCAATCCGCTGCGGGTGGTGATCGACAACTATCCGGAAGGGCAGACCGAAGAGCTCGACGCGGTCAACAACCCGGAAGACCCAGCCGCCGGCACCCGAAAGGTCCCGTTTTCGCGGGTGCTGTACATCGAACAGGACGACTTCCGCGAAACGCCGCCGCCGAAGTACTACCGGCTCTCGCCCGGCCGCGAGGTGCGGCTGCGATATGCCTATTTCGTCACGTGCACCGACGTGGTCAAGGACGCCTCGGGCAACGTGGTCGAGGTCCATTGCACCTACGACCCGCAGACCCGCGGCGGCGATTCGCCTGACGGCCGAAAGGTCAAATCGACCATCCACTGGGTCAGCGCCGATCGCGCCGTTGACGCCGAGGTGCGGATCTACGACCACCTGTTCACCAAAGAGGAGCCCGAGGACGTGCCGGAAGGCGAGGACTGGAAGGCCAATCTGAACCCCAGCTCGCTCGAGGTGTTGACCGGGGCCAAGGTCGAACCCAGCCTCCGCGACGCGGTGCCGCTTGACCGCTTCCAGTTCGAACGGCTCGGCTACTTCTGCGTGGACGCCGACTCAGCCGACGGCAAGCTGGTCTTCAATCGCACGGCGACCCTCAAGGACACCTGGGCCAAAATCGAAAAGAAATCCGCCCAACCGGCCAAGTGAGACGTTGACGGCATTTGCTCAGGTCCATTGTCTCGACGCGTCTCCGGTGGAACGTCTGCCTTCTTCGCCTGCCGCGCAAGCAACAGGGTGCGTCCGACGTCTGAAGGACGCACCCCGCGACTATGATTGCCACGTTACGCCGAGGCCGCAGCCGTGGGAGTCGGCTACTCCTTCTTTTCTTCCTTCTCCGCTTCCTTCTTGTACCACCAGGCATCCCGGCCGCCTTCGACGAAGGTCAGCGGGTCGGCTTCGCCGCGGACAGTCTGGCCGGCGTAGTTGAACTTCCCGTCGACAACCTTGAACTTCCACGTGCCGTAGGGTTTGCCCTCTCCGGTCATCGTGAGGGTGTAGTCGCCGTCGGTGGCCAGCAGGTCCTTGGCCTTGAAATACTGCCCGTAGCTCTCGCCCTTGCCCTTGGGGAAGATCATGTCGAATTCCCGACGCTCCCACTTTGGCCGGAACGAGTCGCTCCGCTCACGCGACTCGCAGACCACTTCGCCGTCGCTGTCGCGAGTGATTCTGACGTCGTAGTTGGCGTCCTTGTTGACCTGGTCCGACTTCTGACGCAGCCAGACCTTCCAGTACAGGTTCTGCTCCGGGTCGGCCTTCGGGATGTACAGGTAGCCCCAGTCGGCCCACGGCCCCTCGATATAGTAGAACGACTTGGCGAACGGATCGTCGGTCTCGCCCTTCGTCACGCCGAACTTGAAGGTGTAGAAGTGCTCCTGGTCGGTGTAGAAGTCCAGGATGTAGTCGCCCGGCTTGAGCTCCGCCTGTGCCACCGCCTGAAAGTCCATCAGGTAGTAGGGCTTCTCGATCAGATGCGGCTTCCAGACAAACCGGCTGATCTCCTTGCCCTCGCCGTCGCGCAGGACTACCAGCCCTTCCTTCACGTCCTCGGGAATGAACACGGCCCGGCACGGTTCGCCGCCGATCCGGAGCTCTCCCTTCTCCGGTATTATCGTCACCGAGTTCAGCAGCGACGAGAATTCCAGGCCCGGCGGAAATCCCTTCGCGTCCTTCGCCCGCCGGCCGGGCAGATCGCCCTTCTTCTCGCCGACGATCTGGTCTTCCGATTCTCCACCCTCGCCTTCCTTGTCTTTGTCCTTCTTGACGACCTTCTTGGCCGCGTCCTTGACCATGTCGCCCAGCCCAGCCCAGGCCCGCGGCACACTGCTCAGAACCAGACTCGCCGCAATCGCCGATACCCACACCACAAGCCTGCCCTGTTGAGAACGTGCATCCTTCATGACTCACCCCTTCAGTGAAACGAAAACGCCTCCTGCCCGTCTGTCGGCGCTCCGGCCGAACATTCAGGGAAAACTGGCCCGCAGGGACTCGAACCCCGAACCTTCTGATCCAGAGTCAGACGTTCTACCAGTTGAACTACGGGCCAAACCGGTCTGTCAATTTATATCCGCGTATCCCCGAACCCGTCAAGGCCTTTAGGCCCGGAAAAGTGAAAACCGCCCAGCGGTTTGAACATTCCGGCAAAGACGGTAGAATTGATTTCAAAGCCCCGGCGGCCGGTTTTCAAGCACCGATCCGGGCACGGACGCCGCCGCCCGCGAGACGCCATGGACGCCCAGAACCCGCAGGACAAGCTGAAAGCTCTGCTCGCCGACGGCCGGATCTCCCTCGGCTCGCAACTGCCCCCGGACGCGCCGGCGGTGCGGAAACGGCCGATCATCCCCGTTGAAGAGGCCGTTCCGGGGGTGGCGATGCAGTTCGGCGGGGCCTCGTGCTGGTTTCTGCGCCGGTCGCTGAGGGCGATCTGGCCGGAAGCGGAGCAGATCGTCAACCACTACCGCTGGTCGGTTTTCGGCCCGGGCCAGGCCCTCGACACGCAGAACGTCTCGCAAGTCCTGACCGGCCTGATCACCACCGATCCGCGGCAGGTCGTCTATCTGGACATCGAAAGCTGCGGGTTCGCCGGGACGACGGTGTTCCTGATCGGCTGGGGCTACTACGACGGGCAGGGGGATTTTATCGTCGAGCAGGCCCTCGCCAGGGACTACGCCGAGGAGGCGGGGGTCATCGCGGCGGTTGCCGATAAGTTGAGAGATGCAAAGATAATCACTACTTATAACGGCAAGCGTTTCGACATGCCCACCATCTGCGAGCGGGGTATCGTCCACCGCACCCCGGTGCCGGTGCCGCCGGTGCATATCGACCTGCTGGACCACGCCCGCCGCAAGTGGAAGAAGGTCTTTCCTAACTGTAAGCTCCAGACGCTGGAAATGATGCTGTGCCGTCGCTGCCGCAAGGGGGACATTCCCGGCTCGCAGATCCCGACCGTCTACCACGATTTCGTCCGGACCGGCGACGCCCGCAAACTGACCATGGTCATCCATCACAATCTGCTGGACGTGGTCACGCTGGCTGAGGTGGCGGCCCATATCATCGCGGGCACCGCCTACGGCGACTGACCGGGCTACGGGGAATATCAGTGCTTTTGCTTGAAAATCGCTTGCGTTTGCGATACAGTAGCCGTATTCTCCTATCAGCATATCTGACGAGCTTCCGCAGCTTGACGGTTTGCACGCTGGCAGACTGGGTAAATGGAGGACCACCGAATGAGAAGATTCTTCTCTCGACTCTGGGTTACATCCGTCCTGATCGTGATGGGACTGCCCCCGTCACTGGCTCGCGCCAGTTCAGACAGTTCCAGCGATGACCCGATCACGTACATCTTCTCGATGAGCATGGACCTCTCCAATCCGGAACAGCCGTTGACCCCTATTGGCGAGATGTCGCTGCCCGTTCAGTAAGGTGTTGTGAAGACCGCAAGGTACCCGATCGGCCTGCGGGCGGATCGGGCCTTTCGTGCTCATCTGCTGACGCGGTCGGCAGACGCCGCGCCTTATTGCCTGGCCCGGCCGGCGATCAGATGTTCGTGGGTCCACGGGTATTGAGCGAAGTCAGACCGGATCGCCGCGTCCAGCGTGGCCAGTACGCGGCGGGTCGTGGTGTGAATCCACTCCCTGCGATCCCCGCTGAGCGGAGGGACGATCCAGTCGTGAAGCCGAAGCTCGAAGTGGAACGGTTCGTCCAGGCGCCGGCAGGTGATGACGGCCATCGGACAGCGGGTTCGCCACGAGAGCATCGCTCCGGTCGGATGAAACCTCCGCGTCCGTCCCAGGAACTCGACCGCCATTCCCGACTTGCCGCTCGACAAGTGCTCTGAGATCAACAGCACCAGCCGTCCTTCTCGCAGCGCGCCCAGCGCGGGGCCGACGGCGTCGCCGATCGGGTGCAGGCGGGCCAGTCG